>JALZVN010000389.1 GCA_023299965.1 Saprospiraceae bacterium
AACAAATAAACACCTTTTACGCAATCATCTTCACCTCGTCACCCACGTTGATGGTTCCACCTTCTAAGACGCGAACACAAATCCCCCCATGTCCACGCATGGCATTGAGTCCACCGGGGCCAAAGTATTCTTCCATTCTTGTACAGGGATGGCAGGGACTGGTGTATTCCAAAATGACCTCTTTGCCTACTGAAAATGTGGCTCCTTTCAAGGCAAGTAAGTTGATGCCACTAACTACTAGATTTCTTCTCGTCATTAAAGGGTCGACCGGACCAGATTTGCCTAAAATACTACCGACTGTTTTTAGATGTTCCTCTTGAATCAAAGTAATCATACGCTTACCGTCAGAGCTATATCTATCCTCTGTCAATCCGTTTTTGGTATTGACTTCAGCGGAAGAGACAGATTGTAGGGTTTCTCTTCTCGCAGGACGGAGACCTATCCATTGGAGGATCCCTATCTGAGGCATAGTAGCAAGAACTTTTTTATAATCTAGCATCACGCTTTATTATTCTCCATCAAACTTTAAAGAAATGGAATTGACACAGTGACGTAGATTCTTAGCAGTGAATCTTTCCCCTTTGAATACATGGCCAAGATGCCCTTTGCAATTGGTGCAAACTATCTCGATGCGTCTGCCATCAGCGTCTGGCACTTGCTCTACTGCACCTTCGATTTCGTCATCGAAACTAGGCCATCCACAACCAGAGTCAAACTTGTGTTCAGATTTGTAGAGGGGGGTGTCACATTGCTTACAGGAGTATACCCCATTGTCGTAGTGCTTGTTGTACTCGCCAGTATGAGGTCTCTCTGTTCCTTTTTGTAGAATTACGTATTCTTCTTCTGGGCTCAATTTGTTCATAAATGCTTACTTTGTAAGATAAACAATCATAGCCAGACATGGTTTAGCCAATTTGTTGGCTAGATAGCCATGATATCTTTCTCCTTTGCTTCCGTCAGCTGATCTACTTGAGCGGCATAACTTTTGAGCAAGCCTTGTATTTGGTCTTCTTTCTTTTTCCCTTCGTCTTCAGGATAACCATCTTTTACCTCTTTTTTGACTGCATCCATCATTTTTTGACGGGTTTGACGAAGGGCTATTTTGCTTTCTTCGCCTGCTGCTTTAACCTGCTTTACGAGATCTTTTCTACGTTCCTCAGTCAATGGCGGTATAGTGATTCGCACAAATTCGCCATCATTCATCGGTGTAAGCCCAAGATTTGCTTTAAAAATAGCTTGTTCGATAGCGGCTAACATGCCCTTTTCCCATGGTTGAATAGAAAGGGTCTTGGCATCTGGTGCATTGAGGTTGGCTACCTGAGCTATTGGGGTAGGATTGCCATAGTAGTCTACCATCAAACCATCAAGCATGCTAGGACTGGCTTTGCCTGCTCGAATTTTGGATAGTTCTTTATTGAGGTGCTCCATGCTAACTTCCATAGCAGCGCGCTCTTTTTTGATGAGTTCTTCTAAATTTAATTCCATGACTACTTTATTTTATAGTGCTAAGATAAGAATATAATAAAAAATCCAATACCATTCTAGTTTCAAGATAAATGGTTTAGGGGTTGTTTAGCCTATAAATAAGACTTTAGTGGAAGGAGAAAGTAAAGATTGACTGTACCTATAGGCAGATTGGGCTATCCTGTTAGGTCTATTTCTTTGAGTTTGAAAACTTACTAACAGAGCTATAATGGAAAATGGGAGAAACAGGAGAGGGGAAGTCCTGTTTCAGAATGTATATATTAGAAGTTATAGATGACTTCGTCTTCTATGATTTCTATCTCGTTTGTACTAGCCAGGTGTTCGATGATATCTTCAATGTTCTCTTCAATAGCTTCGTTTTGATTGTGCAAAATGATATAGCTTTTGAGCAGACTCAATTCTGATGGACGATTGCCTGATCTGATAAGTCTCTTAATCGTTTCATTGGCTGCTAATTTCACTCCTTGTGCGGAGTCATTGCCATTAGCGATCATATCCAAAGCAGTGTTTCCAAGACTTGAAGTAATTTTGTGCTCTGCGATGTCACTTTCATTACCTAATTCGGTAAGTGACTTTTCTTTTATTTCCATTACTGGCTCTGTAGGTCTTTTGGACTCTATTGCCTCGCCGTTGGAGTAGCTGGCGATATTTTTCTTCTTATTTTTTACTCTTATGCAATCTCTTCCTACTCCATTGAGGTAGGATACTATGCTATCATATTGCTTGTCATTAGACAAAATAGCAAACTCTATATCATTGTTAATTTTCTCATGCATTTGGCCCATCAAAAATGCCATAGATAGTGCTAGTGCATCCTCTCTTTCAGAGATTTGGATCCATTTAGCGTTCTTTCCTAACTTTTGCGTTTTTTGAACTAAAGAGAATGGAAGGTTGTCAATTCCTTCATTGATGAGTATGAATATTTTGTCGCAAACCTTTTCAAGCTTTTTGAATTTGATTTCTTTGAGATCTTCGTATGAGATAAATACGTATCGTATCTTACTATGACTATGCATTTGTAGATTCAATTGTAAGGGTCAAAAATTGTATATGGTGTAGGGTCTGCGGGAACAATATGATTGGGATTGCAAAATTAACTTTTTTTATCATATAACAAAGCAACCTTCCTTCCCAAATCGTAATTCGGAAGAAAAAAAGTCTTGTGCTTTTAATAAATGAAATCTTCTAGTTGGATTTTGAAAACTTCTTACAAGTCTAATCGTGAAATTTCAAATCAGAATGAAGATTTAACATAGACTAATTCAAGGCTTTATGAAAGAATCTAGCATATTGTAAATGGATTGCAGTAGTACAAATGATGCACTTTTCTATTTCATGAGCTGCTTTATTTTTATTCCTAAGGCGGCAAAAATTAAAGTCATGATCGGACTAATCCAATTGAATATCGCAAAGACGAAATACTCCGCTACGCTGACACCCAGTACTCCAGACTGGTAAGCGCCGCATGTATTCCAAGGAATAAGTACCGATGTCACTGTACCTGAATCTTCCAATGTGCGACTCAGGTTTTCAGGTGCAAGTCCTTGATCTTTATAGGCTTGCTTAAACATCTTGCCGGGTACTACTAATGCCAAGTACTGATCAGAAGCAGTTATGTTCAATGCAAGACAACTTGCCACCGTGCTAGCAAACAATCCGAAGGTCGACTTCGCCATATTCAAAAGCGATTTTGTAATTCTCGCCAAGGCACCAATGCCATCCATAACACCTCCAAATACCATAGCGGCTATAATCAAGTATATCGTCCATAGCATTCCTGCCATTCCTTTACCGGCTAACAAGTCGGGTAGTTTTTCTTTTAATTTCTCTGGAAGATCAGAACTGCCAACAAAATCTGGTAGTGCCAATTGAGTTCCCGTAAATAGACTACTAATAGTAGCACTAAAATATTCACTCATACCTAATGTGCTAGAACCAGTCAATTCTTTGATGACCTCGGGCTGAAACATAATGGTGAATATTGCTCCTAGTATTGCTCCTATGGATAAGGCGACCAATGGCTTTACTTTCATCATGATGATGCCTACGACAATGGCAGGTACAATGAACAGCCAAGGAGTGATATTGAATTTGTCTAAGAGCATGTCATTGATGACTGTGTTTTCGTTGAGTTGTCCTGAGCTTTCTACTGTAAATCCAAGAATAATAAAGATGACAAGCGTGATCAAAATGGAAGGTATAGTGGTCAATGCCATGTATCTGATGTGGCTAAACAATTCTCCTCCCGCCATAGCTGGAGCAAGATTGGTGGTGTCGCTCAAAGGAGACATTTTGTCTCCAAAATAGGCACCTGAGATAATCGCTCCGGCAGCCATGCCCAGCGAAATACCCATCGCCCCTGCAATACCTATAAGTGCTATTCCTACTGTCGCAGTAGTTGTCCAGGAGCTACCCGTAGCTAAGGATATGATGGTGCATATCACCACGGATGCGGCCAAGAAAATAGTAGGATTGAGAATCTGCATACCATAGTAAACCATAGCGGGGACTATGCCACTCATCATCCAAGTACCGGCCAAAGCACCTACTAGCAGTAGTATCATCAATGGCGTAAATACGCTTTTGAGATTTTCCCATACTTCACTAATCATGGTCTGTAGACTCACTTTGTTGAATAGACCAACTACGGCAGCGATGCCTCCTGCCATGAGTAGGATGTAGTGATTGGAATAGTCTCCAAGCCAGCCACTATCTTGCCAGACGATATTGTAAGCCAATAAGGCGATCAGTATGACTACAGGGATCAGCGCTTCTAAAAGGCTGAGTTCTTTGTTTTCTTGTATATTTTGGTCCATTGTCTTCCTTATGTATATGTAGTATTCCTAAAGATATTAAAAACTAGGAGATTCCAGTCGTGTGCAAATTCACATAGTGCTATATAGTCATATGATATGTCTCGTCGTATCGGGCGATGCGAATAGCAGGAAGCCCTACAAGGATGAGGGGTGGAAGTGGTATGGTATGGAGAAGGGTGGGGATGTGCAGAGAAAAGGCATGCCTTTTCTCTGAAACGCGGGTGTGCCTCCATACCATAAGAACGGACGACCCGACCCAAGGACATTGCGCACAGACGCAAAATCTTGCGTCTGTGCGCAATGTCCGTTGGGTCAGCCCCAAACAAAAAAATAGCCACCCCAAAAACGGAATGGCTATTTTAATATATCTGATATGCTTTGTTATCTATTCGCTGTGATTAACGGTTAGAAGCGGATGCATACTTAAGTGCAAAGAATACGAAGTAGACCAATGCTGCAAGTGCTGCAGAAACGTAGGTCATCGCTGCCCACCAAAGTGCATCTTTTGCGCCATCATAGTCTGTGCCTCTTGCTACGTCTGCTTCGTCTAACCAAGCCATCGCTCTATTACTTGCATCAAACTCTACCGGCAAAGTAATGAAGCTAAATAATGCCGTAACACCAAAGGCGATAACGGTGATGAAAAGTAAAGTCGGATTGCCCCCCATACCAAAGGTACCTAATGCAAACATCATCAAAAATTGCTGCGCTTTTGAAGCAATGTTAACCATAGGAACAATCGCAGAACGCATCTTCAACCAAGCGTAAGAAGTATCGTGCTGTACAGCGTGTCCACATTCATGCGCTGCAACTGCTGCTGCTGCCACACTACGTTCTCCATATACGGGCTCACTCAATGCAATCGTCTTTGTCTGCGGGTTGTAGTGATCCGTAAGCATTCCTTTTGCAGGAACGATTTTTACATCAGTGATGCCATAATGCGCTAGCATTTGTTCTGCTACTTCCTTGCCCGATAAGCCACTCTGTAGTGGCACTCTGCTATAGTGATCAAATTTACTTTTGAGTCTATTGCTGACTAGCATGCCGATCCCAGAAAGAACTGCTGCCAACACCATATAAACCATGTAACCTCCACTCATTTTTTAAAGATTTTAATTTACTACAATTGTTTGCCTCTATCTATATTCTGCAAATTCTTGTTGCAGAGCTTGATAGATCTACCTTTATGACTCTATAAACGCTTTTAGTGTCACTTAAGATTTAGTTAAATTTTCTATTTGATGATATCAAATTTAGTATATGGCTGCAATACTGCAGGTATCCTGATGCCATCCTCTGTTTGATTGTTCTCTAATATACAAGCCATAATTCGTGCCAGCGCCAAGGCAGAACCGTTAAGTGTATGTACCAATTGTTTCTTTTTATTGGCGTCCTTGTACCTAGTTTTCATACGGTTGCTCTGAAATGTCTCAAAATTGGACACTGAGCTCACCTCTAACCAGCGCTTTTGGGCTGCAGAGTATACCTCAAAATCATAGGTCAATGCGGAGGCAAAGGTAAGATCGCCACCACATAGCCTGAGTACTCTGAAAGGTAGCTCTAAAGCAGTCAGTAGCTCTGACACGTGTTGCAGCATGTCTTCTAGGGCAGCGTATGAATTTTCTGGCTTTTCGAAACGTACTATCTCTACTTTGTTGAACTGATGTACACGGTTGAGTCCTCGTACGTGTGCACCATAGGATCCTGCCTCTCTGCGGAAGCAAGGGGTGTATCCAGTAAGCTTTATAGGTAGTTTGGCTTCATCAAGAATGTCTCCTCTGTACATATTGGTCACCGGTACTTCAGCCGTAGGGATGAGGTATAGATCATCCTTCTCCATATAGTACATCTGACCTTCTTTGTCTGGAAGTGAGCCTGTACCGATACCACTCGCCTCATTGACTAATAATGGGGGTATGATTTCTTCATATCCTCTTTTGTCTGCTTCGTCAAGGAAATAATTAATCAAGGCGCGTTCTAGTTTTGCTCCCTTCCCTCTATACAGGGGGAAACCAGCTCCAGCAATTTTTACGCCTAATTCTAAGTCAAAGAGTTGGTACTTCTTAGCCAACTCCCAGTGTGGTTGTGCCGTCTCTTCCATAACTGGAAGATCTCCTTTATAGGGTATGTGTATTTCATTATCCTCTTCCGATTTTCCTTTAGGGACAGAAGGGTGGGGGACATTCGGTATCTTATATAATAGCTGAGTCAACTCATTTTCTGCCTCCGTGAGCTGCTTCTCTTTGTCGCCCATTTCCTCTTTTACAGCACTTACTTGCTCCTTAAGTGCTTGTGCTTCGGCTTGTTTTCCTGACTTAAACAAGTCGCCTATCTGTCCAGATAGGGTGTTGATTTCTCCTCTTTTGACATCTAGAAATCCTTGAAGCGACTTACGATCTTCATTTTTTTTGAGGATAGCGTCAATGATTTCCTTAGTTTCTGAAGGATAACAACGTCTTTCTAGACCCTCTAATACTTTATCTTTATTTTCACTGATGAAACTAAGTTCTAGCATATTTCGTTATTTTATTATATATTTAGGCTCGAATTTGAGGCTAAGAAATTTTATTTCAACAAAGATAGTATTTGATATCAAAAAAAAATCTATTTTTGCTCGACGATAAATCACTCCGTTTTTCATTTAAGTAGTATCCATCATTTTATTTTATTACAGATACTTCTTTATCTGGAATTTTCATTCCCACTGAATAAATAGATTACTGGCAAAATAATGACATAGCCAGTTTCATGGAGTTTCGATAAAAAACATGACAATTTTCAATACATATATATAGCCCACCTATTTATTAAAAATATTGTACGAAGCGTAGATGCGTTTCGTAATCAAATTAACCATAATAACTACAATGCTGGATATTCTGCAATTAAATGACATGTTAGTTCCTGAACTGAGAGAAAAAGCTGAGGAATTGGGACTAAAAAGTTATAAGAAGCTCACCAAACAGGAATTGATTTATCGTATTCTAGATGAACAAGCTGTTTCCCCTGAGGAAAAAACAAAGGCGCCTGCTAAAAAAACAGTTGCTAAAAAAGAAGAGAAGGAAGAAGAGGTCGCGGTCATTGAAGAGGAGGATGCTCAAGAAGAAGAAAAGGAGGTCGACGAAGCACAAACAGAAACGGAGGAGAAGGCTAAGCCAAACGATAGAAGAAATAATAGAAGTAAGGATAATAATCGAGACGATCGTAAGAAGGATGATCGAAGAGATAATAATCGAGATCGTAAAAACGATCGAAGAGATAATAAAAGAAAACCACAGCCTCAAAAGCCAAAATTTGACGTTGAGTTAGATGGCATTATTGAGGGAGAAGGTATCTTAGAAATGATGCCTGATGGATATGGTTTCTTGAGATCTTCTGACTACAATTATTTGACAAGTCCCGATGATATATATGTGTCTCCATCTCAGATCAAGTTGTTTGGTTTGAAAACGGGTGATACTGTTAAAGGTGCTATCCGCCCTCCGAAAGAAGGAGAGAAGTACTTTGCATTATTGAAGGTGTCAAAGATCAATGGCTTAGAGCCAAAGGATATCAGAGAGCGTGTGCCGTTTGATTATCTCACACCATTGTTTCCAGACGAAAAATTCACTTTGACTTCACACCCTGAAGGAAAAGATTTTGGAAATAGAATTATCGATTTGTTCACACCGATTGGAAAGGGACAAAGAGGACTTATAGTAGCACAACCTAAGACGGGTAAGACTTGGTTGCTTCAAGATGTAGCGAACGCAATCGCTAAGAATCACCCTGAGGCTTATCTTATTGTACTCCTTGTGGATGAACGTCCGGAAGAGGTAACAGATATGAAGCGTAATGTGAAGGGAGAAGTGATTGCATCTACTTTTGATGAGCCGGCAGAAAATCATGTGCGTGTTGCCAATATCGCATTGGAAAAAGCAAAGCGTCTAGTGGAGAGTCGTCACGATGTAGTTATCCTTTTGGATTCTATCACTCGTTTGGCGCGTGCTTATAATACAGTTGCCCCAGCTAGTGGAAAAGTACTTTCTGGTGGTGTGGAAGCAAATGCATTGCACAAGCCGAAGAAGTTTTTTGGTGCTGCGAGAAATATTGAGAAGGGAGGTTCATTGACTATACTAGCAACTGCTTTGATCGATACTGGATCTAAGATGGACGGCGTTATCTTTGAGGAATTTAAAGGTACGGGTAACATGGAGCTTCAGCTGGATCGCTCATTGGCTAATAAGCGTATGTATCCTGCGATTGACTTGACTAAGTCTAGTACGCGTAGAGATGACTTGTTGCAAGATAAAGATGTGTTGACTAGAATGCATATCCTTAGAAAGCAGCTTACAGATATGAAGCCTGATGAGGCGATGAATTTCTTGAGTAAGCATATGCGTTCGACGCGCAGCAACGATGAGTTTATGAACTCTATGAATGGATAAAAAGTAGAAATTTTTTATAAAATATATTTAGCCTCAGCGTTTTCGTTGGGGCTATTTTTTTGTCGCGGTTTGTATTCTATGTATAACACTATGCTTCATCATCTATACAGCGCATCTCAGATCACTACTCCCAGAGCGCATACATCTTGCAAGTCGAAAGAGACCCATTTCCGATTTTCGCTTGGTTTTTACATTAGTTCCTCTCTATGTAAGTCTGCGGACCTAAATAGTGTTGCAATGGTCGTTAGATCAAATCTTAATTAGTGGCATTGGCATATTTACTGCCAGAAGCCAGACGACGATTGAGCTTCTGTATGGTTTTGACCATATTTCTTCCGAAAGAACCTACAAAGAATCCTTGCTTTACGCCGGCGTAAAATAAATCACGTCCAAGATTTACGATTTTGCCATCTTCGATTCCAAAAATTTGGAATCCCTTTCTATTATAGCGCTCAAACCCATCTGTAGGATTACCATGACCATAGCCTGTAAAGTAGATGTTCCCCTCAGTGGATAAATCTATTTCTTCTCCTGATATTACATCTTTAACTGGCTTACTACGATCCATGAGAACCTGTTTGCTGGTCTCCGGGTAGATATAATGGACTTTGCTAAAAGTGTATTCTTTATTGAAAGTACTGACTATCAATTCATTTAGTTCAGCAGTCTCTTTTTGTAGAGATTCAGCTTCCGAAGTTTGACCCCTATCTTGAAGCGCTTTGATCTTGCCACTTTGTTCAGATAAGCGAATAAGTAATACTCCTTTTTTCAACTTTTGAAGATGAGTATTTTTGTCTAGAGTAGTGACTGCTCTTTGCCCAAATGAAAGGGTGCAGACCATTAGGAATACGCTTATCAATATCAATCTTATGCACATAGGTATTGGTCAAAATTGTTAAGAAAAATTTAAATCAAAATATTGATTACTTTCATGCTCTAAATTATGCCGATTTTTGCAAATAAGTGATTTTTAGCGTGCAAATAATCCTATAAGTCAGGATTCAGAAATAATAGAAAACCTATAGTTGCTAAATAACGTAAAATTAAGAGCAATTTAGATGCAAAAAAAGTAGAACAAATGATTCAACAATCTATCGACATCCAGGCGCTCAACGCCCAAATCCAAGCGGATAGTGAATTTGTCAGCAGATTATATGCTGAAACTTCACAGACTATTGTAGGACAAGAACATATGTTAGAGCGTCTTCTAGTAGGGCTACTGACAAGAGGTCATGTTTTATTGGAAGGCTTACCTGGTTTAGCCAAGACCTTAGCGATTAAGACCTTGTCAAGCGCAACCAATGCTCATTTTAGCAGAATTCAGTTTACACCGGATTTGTTGCCTGCTGATATCGTAGGTACAATGATATATAATCCAAGTAAAAATGATTTTTCTGTAAAGAAAGGGCCTGTGTTTGCTAACTTTGTATTGGCGGATGAGATCAATCGTGCACCAGCCAAAGTACAAAGTGCCTTACTGGAAGCGATGCAGGAAAGACAAGTAACCATAGGGACTACTACATTCAAGCTTGAGGAGCCATTCTTGGTACTGGCTACTCAAAATCCAATTGAGCAAGAAGGGACATATCCTTTACCAGAAGCACAGGTAGATCGATTTATGCTTAAGGTAAAAATAGATTATCCTAATCAAGATGAGGAGAGAGAAATTATTAGAAGAAATCTGAATGTGGAAGGTTTTGGAAAGGTGAAGCAGGCAGTGACTTTAGAGGAAATTATGACTGCTAGAGCCACGGTACGAAAAGTGTACATGGATGAAAAAATCGAACAGTACATTTTGGATATCGTTTTTGCTACAAGAACACCGGAAAAATTTGGCTTAGATAAATTAAAACCATTGATCAGTTTTGGTGGATCTCCAAGAGCAAGTATCAATCTTGCTTTAGCATCCAAAGCTATTGCTTTTCTCAATAGACGTGGATATGTTACACCAGACGATGTACGCAATATTTGCTATGATGTCCTTCGCCATAGAATAGGTATCACCTATGAAGCTGAGGCAGAAAATATCACTCAAGAAGATATTATCAAGCAGATCCTAAACGCTGTGGAGGTACCATAATCTGTTTTTTTACTTCAATGAAATTGACGATTAGATTGCAAATGAAAGACTACATATTGAATTGGTGTATAGCTGTACTGTTTACTTGCTGTGTGGGCACCCTTTGTGCTCAGACTACAATGGAAAAAGAGGTTATGGCTTTGTTTGATACACCGATTACTTGGCTACGTCATTATGAAGGGCAAATAGACGAAGTACATCCAGCAAAGATGATTCTTGCTTTTGATGGATTCAATTGTAAAGGATACATGCAGTATTCAGATAGTGAGACTCATTATTTGTTAGAAGGGTCTTTACAATCTAGCCAATTCGTATTCTTAGAAAAATATCAAAATGTACCAAGTGGTTATATCAATGGAAATCTGGATGGGGAGAAGATAGTATTGGATTGGACTTCCGTAGATGATAAGCAAATTTTTACTGCTCATTTTGAAAGATTAGCGGTAATAAATGTAAACCATCACGAGGATTTAAGTGTGACCGATAAAGGGGCTCTCAATGTCCATAGAATATCATCCTATATTGATCATAACACGATTATCAAAACTGATATACCAACACTAAATGAAGATTTTGATAATCATATAAACCAATTGGTAAGTGATTGGAACATAGAAATAGAAAGACAAAAGCTAAAGCCATCAAAAGATAGATTTAGTAATAAAGCTGAAACGTGGTTTAAAATCACAGAGCTTTCCGACAAATATTTTTCTGGTCATATCCATTTTACAAGTTCATGGAATGATAAAGTAAATAGCCTATCATTTAGTTACGATAGAGAAAATGAAAGATTTATCAATACAAGTGCTTACTTTAAGTCAACAGAAAAATGGGAAGATAGCGTGAAGGACAGGATGCTTAAAACTAAACCATTTGGTGACAGCGATATTGTATATGAAAACTGGATAGAAAATGTGTCTTTATTAGATCCAGTTTTGTGCGATATAGGAATCAAAATATCAACAGAGAAAAGCTCAGTTTTCGGTCAAGTGGAAACCCTTATGCGTTGGGAAAATGTGAGTTCTGATTTGATTTCTCCTGCAAAGCTTAAAAAAATGAAAAGATAAGAATAACGTGGATACAGCAGAACTCTTAAAAAAAGTACGTAAGGTAGAAATCAAGACCAGAGGTTTGAGTAAACAAATCTTTTCTGGAGAGTACCACAGTGCCTTTAAAGGAAGAGGGATGTCTTTTAGTGAAGTTCGTTCATATCAATACGGTGATGATGTTAGGAATATTGATTGGAACGTTACGGCCAGAACTGGAGAAGCACACATAAAAGTGTTTGAAGAGGAGAGAGAGCTCACTGTAATCTTGTTGATTGATGTGAGTAAGTCTTCTTTTTTTGGCACTGGAGAGCAGATGAAAAATGATATGATCACAGAACTTTGTGCGGTTCTATCGTTTTCTGCAATTAATAATAATGATAAAGTTGGAGTGCTTTTCTTTTCCGACCGTATAGAGAAATTCATTCCCCCTAAAAAAGGGAAAACGCATATACTTAGGATTATTCGTGAGCTGCTAGATTTTGAACCCGTTGGTAAGGAGACCAATATTGCGATGGCTCTAGAGTACTTCAATAATGTGGTTAAGAAGAGATGTATCTGTTTTGTATTATCTGATTTTATTGCGAAAGAATATGATACTGCTTTAAGGATCGCAGCTCGAAGACATGACTTGATAGGAATGCATATATATGATCCTAAGGAAAAGGAGTTGCCCAATATTGGTTTAATTAGGGTTGTAGATTCCGAGACAGGCAAATTACATTATTTAGATACCAGTAGTGCGGCTGTAAGAGAAGCACAAAGTAAATGGTTTGGGGATAACAATGCCTACTTCAAAACTGCTTTTGCGAAAAGTGGCGCAGACTTAATTAGTTTACGCACCGATCGGTCTTATACTGGTCCATTACTGAATTTCTTTAAAAAACGTTCAAAGTAAATCTTGGAGAAATTAATTCGACATATTGTTTTGTCTCTTTTATTAGGAGGTGTATTTACCACAGGGTATAGCCAGCAAGTATTAGCGGAGGTGGATAGTGCACATATTATGATAGGTGATCACCTAAATTACTATCTCAAAATAAAAAAGGCAACTGGGGTGGAAAATCCTGTCGCCAACTTGAATGCATTAGATACTATGCAAGCAGTTGAGCTAATCAAAGAAAACGATTGGAAAAAAATATCTGAAGGAGATGATGTCTATTTTCAAAAAGACCTTACTATTACATCTTTTGATTCTGGATATTTTTATCTGCCATCTATTCCGATTGAATACACTCAAAATAAAAGAAAAATAAAAAAGAACACCCAACGCATTCAGTTGGCAGTGATTACACCACAGGTAGATTCTTTGCAGATTAGACAGATCAAAGCGATAGCTGAAGAACCCTTGACGTTCGCAGATTTTGTTCCGATTATTGTAGGAGTACTTGGCGCACTGCTGCTATGCTTTGTTGGATACTTTATTTATAGGAGAATAATTAACAAGCCAGTTGAAGAAGTATATGTGCCGCCCAAGCCTGCCCATGAAATAGCTTTGTCAAAGCTTAAAGATTTGGCCAGTAAAGAATTGTGGCAAAAAGGTCAACTCAAAGAGTATCAGTCAGAGTTAACTTATATTGTCAGAGAGTATTTAGAAAAAAGATATAGTATTCAAGCCTTAGAGTCAACCACAGCAGAAATAATCAAAGAATTAAAGAACGAGGATATATCTGAAGATCATAAAAAACAATTGTCAGAAATGTTTAACATGGCTGATATGGTAAAGTTTGCAAAAGCAACTCCGCCATTGGATATTCAATCCAAATTGCTCAATGAAGCGGAATCGTTTGTGACCAATACAAAGAAGGAAATTATTGTTGAACCTATAAATGAAGGGGAGGCATGAGTGCACTAAATAATATTTACTTTTTGCATCCATGGTTTTTTCTATTGATACCTGTTATCATTGGGGCTTTCTTTTGGTTTTATATAAGACGTGCTTCTTATTTCCCTCGGCTGAATATGTCAAGTCTTCAAGGAGTGGAGGGGATTTCTACATTGAGATCTAAACTTGGTTTGTTGAGCCCAATACTAAGATTTTTGAGTTTAATAGCTTTAGTCTTTGCGATGGCAAGACCGCAGTCGGTACTCCAAGAGGAAGAAGTAAAAGCAGAGGGGATAGATATTGTACTGGTTATGGATTTGTCAAGTAGTATGTTGGCGCAGGATTTTAAGCCTGATCGTCTATGGGTAAGTAAGGCAGTAGCAGGGGATTTTGTACGAGGTAGAAAATATGATCGAATTGGTCTTACTGCTTTTGCGGGAGAAGCTTACACCCAAGCGCCACTGACTACTGATCATTCTGTTATTTTGGATTTTCTAAATCCTGAAGATGGCTTACGAATTGGAAGACTAGAAGATGGTACAGCTATAGGTATGGGCTTAGCCACTGCAGTAAATAGATTGAAAGATAGTGAAGCGAAATCAAAGGTGGTGATATTACTCACGGATGGAGTAAATAATACAGGTTATGTGAAACCGATAGATGCTGCAGAAATCGCAAAACAATATAATGTCAAAGTATATACTATTGGGGTTGGATCGAACGGAGACGCCTACACACCATCTACGCGAAATGCGAGAGGACAATTTCGATTCAGTCTAAACCGAGTGGAAATTGATGAGGAACTTTTGAGAAATATCTCTAAGATGACAGACGGAAGATATTTTCGAGCGCTAGATGAAGAAAGTTTGCAGAGAATATATGCCTCTATTGATCAATTAGAGAAAACAGAAATAGAGGTTTCCGTTTTAAAGCGTTATCAAGATAAATTTTATGTCTTCGCCTTGATTGGTTTGATATGCTTGTTTTTAGAAATGATATTGAAGTACACCTTATTAAGATCTATTCCTTAAGATATGTTTAGATTTGAAAATATAGAACATTTATATGGGTTGGTAACAGTACTAATTGTACTACTAGCCTTTCTTATGTATATGAGGTATCGAAGTAATGCTCTGCAACAATTAGGTACTTGGACGAGCCTTGAAAAAATAATTCCAGGATTTTCAAAGCGTAAACCGATATTGAAGTTTGTCTTTTTAGCGGTTGCTTTGCTTTGTATTTGCATCGGTTGGGCTAATCCTCAATGGGGATCTAAGAAAGAAAAAGTTCAAGCAAAAGCAGTTGACGTTTTTATTGCTTTGGATATTAGTAATAGTATGCTTTGTGAGGATGTAAGACCTAGTAGACTGGTTCAAGCACAAAAATTTGGGGAGGAATTAGTAGAGGGCTTGAGAGGTGAACGAATAGGTTTGATTTTATTTGCTGGGAATGCATATTTACAAATGCCTTTGACCAATGATTACGCGGCTGCAGCTATGTTTATGCGTACAGCAAATACGGGTATGGCACCTACTCAAGGTACTGCGATATCTGAGGTGATTGATATGGCCAATAAATCATTTAGTGAGGATAATAAACACCACAAAGCACTGGTCATTATTACTGATGGAGAAAATCATGATGAGTCAGCACTCATCCAGGCAGAGAATGCAAAAGAAGATGGCTTGTTGACCTTTACAGTTGGAGTAGGTACAGCAGAAGGGGGACCAATTCCAATTTCTTTTAATGGACGAAATTCATTCAAGCAAGATAGGTCAGGGCAACGAGTCATATCTAAGATGAACCCAGAAATGTTGACAGAGCTGGCTCTTAAAGGAAATGGAACATACTTCAACCTGCAGGAAAATTCACAAAAAGTAATTGATGAATTGAGAAAGAGAATTGATAAAATAGAAAAGAGAGATATAGAACAACGATCTTTTACAGAGTACAATAGTTATTTTCAATACTTCATTGGTTTGGCTATATTGCTATTGTTAGTTGATATTTTCTTTTCCTATCAAAAAAATCAATGGGCAAAGGATAAAGATATTTTTAACGTTTAGAAAACAGAGCAGTCAAAATTGCGTTTATAAAGTTAAAGTGATGATTA
>JALZVN010000390.1 GCA_023299965.1 Saprospiraceae bacterium
CCCGATAATTTAAACCTATACCCTTATAAACCTCAAATCTTCCAAAATCATCACCAGAAATGAACTGAATTTCAACACTGTCCCCGTTTAATTCGACTGTTTTAACAGAATCAACAGAAATAGCAATAGAATCTACTCGGTTCAAAGCAAAATTGAAAAATCTTACGTGATATAGACTGTCATTATTAAAATCATAATTAAGTTGATACTCTTCTAAAGTTTTATTCCAAAAATAAACACGACCATCTTCCTGGTACATATAATCTTCGCTATCGAGCACGCCCGGCTGCACCACCAACGCTTGCTTTCCTTGCCACTCTACTTCATCTACTATCTCAATGGTGGTAGGCCCTATTCCTCCAACTACACTAAAGTCATCTAAAGTCCATGTGTCCCCTACACTGAATGAGTTTGGTGAACAGATACTTACAGCCTCTATACACACCTCTCCACTTAGACTGTACACAGTTTCTCCAAGTTTTTCTTGGACACACTGCAACTGTGTTTTAGCTCCTTCAAAACCGCAGCCTTTACTATTGTCCAACTCTCCTATTCCCTCAATCCAAACGATAGTATCATTCGTTATTTGTCCAGACGTGCATTGCAATAAAATTCGCTTTCTTGGGATTCCATCTCTAAATGAAACGGTATCAGTGGCTATCACTACTAATTCTTCAGATATCCCTTCCCTCTCTATGTCCCTCTTCTCACCAACTTTTAAATGTATATCAAAGACAAGTTTTTCATTAAAAACACCAGGGAATTTTTGAAAAATTCTTCCTTTTCGTTCTCTAAAATCACCGTTCACAATGGGCTCCAATAAGCCATCTCCAGTATCTTCTAGTCTTTCAAAATAATAATTTGAAAGGTGATTAAGACTATCTTCAGAGTAAGTATGAGTTATACTTTGTACCACTCCATTCTCATTTTCTCGCTCAGAAAACCAGTTATAATCGGAATTAATAACTGGCAGATAATCGTCCTGAGGCCTATACTCTCCATCTAAAATAATAATTTCGTCACATTCCTCTTCATCCATACAACCCGTTTCTCCATCTACGACTAGAACAAAAAATTTGCTGATAGCTTCATCAGTATTAATCAATTCATTTCTTTGTATATTGGTAAAACTAGAAACTCCACTTGCCAATATTCGCCCATCTTCCAATTCGGTAATTCTGCCCATCCCAGATCCTTTGTAATACCCAAATTCTTCATATGGTAATTGGGGATGCGTATTAGGCACCTTGTATAGATGGAACCATTTTATCTCTCCATCTTTTGTCACTCTTAAAATAAATGCATTGGCATTGAAATTTTGTTGAGGTTGTATAGGGGCCTCTTTCCCATCATCAAACACAGCACCACATACTAAAATATCTCCATTTCTAGCCTGCTCTATATTTAATACAGCGTATGATCGCGAGTCATTGTAATTATCAAATGGAAGCTTTAATGACCAAACTAAGGAATCTAAATCCGCAGAATACTTATTTATTCTTCCAGTTGACTGTTCAAATATCGAATCATCAAAAGGATGATGTCTAGTAGAAGTATAAATCATATTTTCATCACTATTCATTAAGGATAAATCCTCTTCAAATGTGCTTCCTCTATCAATTTCCAATGAATCCAGCTTCTCGCCATCTCTATTCAATTTTATTATTTGGATACCATAATTACCATCACTGGAGGCAATAATCCCGTTATCATAATTATGAATAAAAAATAGGTCTCCATCTTTATTCTCTTGAAGTTTTTCACAATTACTTTCATTCTCCTCATGGGTATACTGTTTATCCCATATTAAATTTAAATCTGTATCCAATTTTTGTATATATCCTATATAATTATCCTCAGGAGTAATAATACTACCAAACACGTAAAAACTATCTCCCAAAAATTCTATACCATTAATATTTGGCGTATGATTAATTCGAGTGGGTACTTCAACTATTTTAATCAATTCCAGATTTAAATCATATTCATGAATAAAAAGTGATCTACCATTAAAATTATCTCCATGTCTGTACATGGCCAAAAAAATACGATTGTCTTTCAAGAGTAAACCATCTCCTTCAGTATTAGCAAAAGTATCAATGAGTATAGATTCTATTTGACCATTTTCTAAGTCAAATATTGAAAGTGAAGCACAGGTAATGTTAGAATTTGGATTTGGTCTGCAAATATGTTGTCCAGTAATAATTAATTTATTATCAACATTTGCCATGTCAACAAAATTATTAATATGAAAAACACCTTCATCTCCTTCTACCGGATCAACAATAATACTAAAGGTTTGCCCTATCAGAGAAGAGCTGTTTATGTAAAAAAAGCAACATAAAACTTTAATCCATAAATTCATAGTTTAAGTTTTTTTTCAATAAAGGCAGGTCTGTGACCGCCCTTTAATGATTAGGTTAGATATTCGAATTCAACAAACCTAGTATATATTTAAAATTTCACAAACAATAATGACCATTCTGACCATTAACTTACAGTATTTACATTTTATCAATGGAAAATATCAGAACGTCGTACTTACCTATCGAGTAGAGTAACGATACAGCTAATAGGATAACAATGAATGATATCCCCTCACAGCTCAAGTAGACGATTTTGAAATTGCTCTTTAAAGCATGGGACTACCTGAATACCCCTTCCAAAATATTTGACCACTTATAGGCTCTTCCTTTAGAATATCTAATTTTAATTAAGTGCAGTGGATTATCATCACCTAGATATTGGCTATGCCTGGCACACTACAAAAAAAAAACAGCAGACCCATTCGGGGTCTGCTGTTTTTTTT
>JALZVN010000391.1 GCA_023299965.1 Saprospiraceae bacterium
TATAGTACGAATGGCGTGTTTTTAGCGCAGACCCCATTTGGTGGGCAACCTACTTTTAGTGATCAAGGATCATTGCCTAATTCAAATTTGTTGCCTGAGCAAACGACCTCTGTGGAGTTGGGTGCGGATGTGAGATTCTTTGATGACTTGATTCAGTTGGATCTTACCTACTACAATGCATTAACAGAAAATCAAATTATTTCCCTACCTATTGCTATATCTTCTGGATATAATGAGCAGGTATTGAATGGAGGATCAGTGCGATCAGAAGGTGTAGAGGCTATTCTTGGTTTGAGGTTATTCAACAATAGTAAGGTGAGCTGGAATGCTGGATTGAACTTTAGTAGAAACATATCTACCGTGGAGTCATTGCCAATCGGTGCAGATAATGTTAACCTAGCGTTTACAAGAGTATATGATAATGAAAACCAGACGGTTTGGTATCAAGTAAGCGAGGGAAGTAGAATTGGAGACTTGTGGGGTACGGGCTATCAGAAAAATGAAAATGGAGATTTCGTGGTTGGCGAAGATGGAAACCTCATTGCAGATAACGACTTGATCAAATTGGGGAATGCCAATCCTGATTTTATTTTAGGAATTAACAATAACGTTTCTTTTGGAAAATGGAATTTCAACTTTGTAGCGGCATGGCATCAAGGAGGAGAGTTGGTATCTAGAACGCAAGCCTTAGCTGGTGTAGCCGGTCAATTGCTTGAAACGGTAAATCGTCCAGATGAAGGATTGGTACACGATGCCGTAGTGAATGTTGGTACAGAGGCTAATCCAGTATGGGAGCAAAATACTACTGCTATTCCAGCGGAATCATTCTACCGTCAGTTTTATGATAGAAACCACGAAGAGAACAGTACATTCGATGCTACTTATTTCAAGTTGAGAGAAGCGAGTTTGTCTTATACCTTGACGAAAGGACAATTGGCAAATTCATTTTTGAGAGGGTTTCATGATGTGAAGATTTCGTTGATAGGTCGTAACCTGTTTGCTATTTCTGATTTGGACCATATCGATCCAGAGCAATTTGCTATTCAAGGACAGAGTATCGTAAGTGGAGTAGAGGATATTTCATATGCATCTACTCGCAGCATGGGTATTAGCTTAAATATCAATTTTTAAACCCAATCAACATCCATCAAAATAAATATTATGCAATATAGAATATACATATTATTTGCTTTTCTCTTGAGCGTTGTTTCGTGTACAGAGGATTTTTCAGAAATCAATACCAACCCCAATGCACCTGTTGATATCCAACCGGAATTTTTACTTCGTCAAGTATTATTCGATTATGGAGAGCAGATGTCTTTCGAAGGTTTTGTAGCTGGAAATTTATTGGGGCAACATTTTGCTATGGTAGATTTCAATCTATTTGATAGACATAGTTTATTGGAGCCACAATTTGGAGGCAATCCTTGGAATCTAATTTATACTAACCTGAGAGATAATGAAATTATAATCCAGAAGTCTAGAGAGAGTGAAGCCTTCGCAGTATATGAAGGTCCAGCCTTGATCATGAAAGCTTACATGGCAAGTGCGGCAACTGATATTTTTGGCGATGTACCTTTTTCGCAAGCAGTAAGTGGCAAAGATGGAATCATTGCTCCATCATATGATAACCAAGAAGAAATCTATAATGGAAGTGAGGGATTACTAGCTTTATTGGACGAAGCTATTGAAAGCATCGAAGGATACCAAGGGGCAGCTACATTACAGGGAGATATTTTATTCAATGGCGATTTAGACGCATGGTTACGTTTTGCTAATTCTCTTAGGATAAAGTTACTTATGCGTATCTCTGATGTAGTAAATACTTCTGCTGAACTAGAACAACTTTTTCTAGAAGGAAACTATATACTGATAGCAGATCAAAACGCAACGTATGACTTTACAAATGATCAACCAAACAATTTTAGATTATCGGCTGCAAGAGTAGGGGACTTCAATTTGTTTGTCATGTCAGAAACGATCCAAGAGATTTTGGAAGAATACCAAGATCCTCGAATAGGAACTTTCTTTAGGCCTACGGCTAATGACCCTAACCAGTTTGCTGGATTGATTAATGGTATCGATGCTTCTCAGACTTCGATTTCTGTGGGTGACTTTTCATTTGCAGGAACGGTATTTAGAGAGAATACGGGAATGCTAGATGCCAACTATTTGACAAGTTTTGAGACCTTGTTTCTGTTAGCAGAAGCGGCACAAAAAGGATATATCAGCGGTGATGCAAAAGCATTGTATGATAATGCTGTAAGACAAGCTTTTGCATATTGGCAAACAGAGATGCCTGCAGATTATTTGACCTCAGGCCCTGCTGCCTTTGGCAATGATGATGAGTTGAAGCAAATCATTACACAGAAATGGTTGGCTAATATCACCAATGGATACGAAGGGTGGATTGAGTTTCGTAGGACTGGTTTTCCTGATTTGCAGCCTATTTCAGCGAGTTTAAATAACGGATTGCTTCCGGTACGTATGCCTTATCCTATATCAGAGGCGGCCTTGAATGGAGCTAATTTTCAAGAAGCTGCAAGCCTTACAGATGACAATAGCCCGAATCAAAGAGTTTGGTGGGATGTGGATTAATCTCTCACTAATTGATTCCATTTGTAGTATAAAATGAGGTGCAAGATTTCAAATGGTATTAATCAATGGTTTGGGAATAAATACTAAATTGCTGACTTGCAGAAAGTCAAAAAAAAGTACTTTACTTTGCAATACACGGATGATTACCCTTGCAGTCTAAAATAGATGTAGTATTTTATTGAAATTACCGAACCATTAATTAATAAAACAGAATGTCAGTAGATGCGCTACAATGGATACTTGTAATAGGTGTCAGTCTTTTGCTCTTTGTCTTAGCGCCTCTAGCTAAGACTGAAAAGGCATTTTTCAAAGGGGAAGGATCTAGTGGTAAACCCAATTTCTGGTTGCTTACCAGCAGTCTAGTGATCTCTTGGTTATTCGCCAAGTCCATTACCAATGCTGCCAATCTCGGTTTGAGTTTTGGTCTAGTTGGAGGAGTGGCCTATGCAGGATACTATTTGTCTTTTGTAGTAGCAGGACTGATAATATATAAACTGCGCACAAAAGGAGGCTTTGAATCTATACATCATTTTTTAGAAGTGAAATTTGGCAAAGGGGCATTGATTATTTTTTCATTGCTGATTGCATTTCGTTTACTCAATGAAGTATGGTCCAATTC
>JALZVN010000392.1 GCA_023299965.1 Saprospiraceae bacterium
ATAGTTAAGGCTTTGGCTGTGTTTTTCACCTTGATTTTGAGAAATCTTATTAAAAGCTAAGCCATCATTTTAAATAATAAATAGTATCTGCATTATTTCTTTATTTTTGTTGATCATAACTAAAGCAATCTATGGCTACTTCTAATTCATTTCAACGATTCTTACCACATCTTGCTGCGGCAGGGATATTCTTATTGGTTTCGATTCTTTACTTTTTGCCGCAAATACAAGGCAAAGTGGTACCTGCTGGAGATATCGTTCAGTTTCAGGGAATGTCTAAGGAAATCAGGGACTTCAGGGAAAACACCGGCGAAAGAACGCTGTGGACGAATTCTATTTTTGGTGGTATGCCTACCTACCAGATTGATAGTGCTCAGCCTAGCAATATGATGCATTATGTGGAAAAAGCGAGTAACCTTTTCATCCCAAGACCAATAGGCTATTTCTTCGCAATGGCATTGATGTTTTACCTCTTTATGGTGTATATGAAGGTCAATCCGTGGATAAGCATAATCGGTGCATTAGCCTTTAGTTTTTCTGCAGGAAATATGACGCTCTTTGAAGCCGGGCATATGACCAAGCTTCGCGTATTGGCCTCTTTTGGATTGATCGCTATGGGTATGGTGATGGCATTTCGAAAAGAATATCTCAAGGGGGGAATCATATACGCACTAGGCCTAGGGCTCAGTCTATATGCCAATCACATACAAATGACGTATTACTTCTTTTTAGGATTAGGGATATACGTGTTGATAGAAATAATAAACCAACTCAAAGATGGTAATGGAGCTAATCTAGGAAAAGCGTTGTTGGTCTTACTGATAGGAACAGGTGTTGGTGTAGGCTCATCTGCGTCCAAGCTCTGGACTACGTACGAATATGCCAAAGATACCATGAGAGGAGATCCTATTTTGGCTTCTTCAGGTGCCGCTGCTACAAGCTCTTCTCAAACGAAAGGTTTGGAATGGGAGTACGCCATGCAATGGAGTAATGGCTGGATTGATCTAGCCTCTAGTATCATCCCAGGTGCAGCGGGAGGAGGTTCTCAAGAAAAAGTGGGCACCAGCTCAGCCTTATATAAAGACCTCAAGGCAAAAGGGGCCAATGTTGGTAAAGACTTTAAAGCCCCTTTATACTGGGGTGGACTTCCGTTTACTAGTGGACCATATTACTTTGGAGCTATATTTTGCTTCTTATTTGTACTTGGCTTGATGAATGTCAATGGAAGTATAAAGTGGTGGCTAGCTTCTGTAGTAATACTGATGCTATTTGCCTCTATGGGTAAAAACTTTTCAGCCTTAAATAAATTACTTTTTGACTTCTTTCCGATGTTCAACAAATTCAGAACACCAAATAGTGTCCTTGTAGTAGCTGGATTTTTCGTACCTATTCTCGGTATGTTGTCTTTATCCAATATCCTCAAAGGCAAAGATAAAGGCACCTTGATAAAGCAAACTTTTATCGCTGCTGGGATCACCGGAGGCATATGTTTACTATTTGGATTATTAGGTTCTTCTATGTTCGATATGTCTTCTCCTGGAGATAGTCGTCTAGAGCAAGCTGGCTACAGCCTGAGCGCTTTAGCAAAAGACCGCGCTTCTTTATTGAGAGGAGATTCATTTAGATCTTTGATATTAATCGCTCTATCTGCAGGTCTGATTTGGGCTTACCTAACTGGGAAAGTCAAAGACGTAGTATTGATAGCAGGGATTGGCGTATTGGCAGTTGGCGATGTGGTCACTGTAGCTAAGCGCTATGTAGATAGTGGAGATTTCGTTAATAAATCAAAGTATGAAAATAACTTTGTAGCTCGAGCGGTAGATAAGCAAATCTTGCAAGACAAAGATCCTCATTACAGAGTATATGATATGAGTATCAATACGTTCAACTCAGCGACATCTTCTTATTTCCATAAGACTATAGGAGGATACAATGCCGCAAAATTGCAACGGTTTCAGGATTTAATAGACTATCAAATAGGCAAAGGGAATCAAGCAGTCCTGGCTATGCTTAATACTAAGTACATCATCAGCCAGGATCAGAAGGCGCAACAATTTCCTGCTGCAGGAAATGCTTGGACGGTGAATAGTCTTAAAATGGTCAACACACCCAACGAAGAAATAGAAGCACTGACTGGACTAGAGCCTAAACAAACTGCTATAGTACATAATGAATACGCAAGCTATGTAAGCGGTTTGCAGCCTACTGGGGCGGGTAGCGTTTCTTTGACAGAATACAAACCAAACCATTTGACCTACGCTGCAAATACAAGTGCTGAAGAATTGGCGGTTTTCTCTGAAGTATGGTATGGACCAGATAAGGGATGGAATGCCTATATCGATGGGCAAGCTGTAGAACATATCAGAGTGAACTATATCCTAAGAGCGCTTAAGATACCTGCAGGGCAACATAAGATCGAATTTAAGTTTGAGCCCGCTTCATATTATCGAGGAGAGCTTATCACTTTGATTTTGTCCATTTTGCTCGTTTTGGGGTTAGGTTTTGTGCTATATACCATCTTTACTGGCAAAGGCGAAGAAGAAGATTCAACAATTATGGATGATCTCTCTGAAACTGTTGTTGATAAAGTGGCTAAAAAGCCAACCATAAAATCTACCAAGCGTAAAAAGAAGTAGTAAACCAAGTAAATATAAACTTATACCATTTGAAGTTTCAAATGGTATAACTACTGGTTGTAATTCAAACATTTATACCAATTCATAAAGGTATATTGCTCTTAAGCTGATAGATGGGTGTAATAAAACGACAAGGAATAAAACAAAGTATAGTAAACTATGCTGGGGTATTCCTAGGCGCTTTTAGCATGATATTCATCTATTCTCAAGATACCGAATTGTATGGAGCAGCTAGATTTGTAATTGACAGCGCCATTGTTTTATCTCCTTTTCTTTTACTAGGCGCTGGATCAGTAGCTATTAAGTACTTCCCCATTTTCAAAGATCCCGAAAATGGGCACAATGGACTACTCTCCATTTTAGGAGTAATATTCTTGGTAGGTGCATTGGTAGTCCTTGCCCTTCTATTTGTATTTCAAGGCTATATATTTGAGATCTTCTCTGATAAAGCAGAAGTTTATACCAGCCAATTTTTTAAAATAGCAATCCTCGCAGTAATCTTTGGTTTGTTTCAATTGCTATATAACTACACCTCCAATTTCAAGCGAATAGTAGTGCCTTCGATTTTTTTAAATCTGATCAAGGTTTCTTTACCTATTTTCTTCTTACTGCACTACTTTGAATACATCCCTTTTTCTAATCTAGTCAATGGAATACTTGGGACCTATATCCTTGCACTGTTGGGTATACTAGCCTACCTGTCGCATCTAGGAGAGCTACACTTCAAGCCCAACTTTAGCATGATGGACAAACCAATGATAAAGGGCATGTCTACTTTTGCTGTGTATTCACTGCTTAGTGGTATGGGGAGTATGTTGGCTTTCAAGATTGATTCATTGATGGTCAGTTCTTTGATTGATTTCGAGAGTAATGGGGTATATACCATTGCAGCATTCATTGGAAATGCTATTGCTATTCCCACTACAGCAATTCTTCAAATAGCCTCCCCTATAGTGGCGGAAGCGATAAAAAATAAGGACATCGCTCAAGTAAACTCCCTTTATAGCCAGTCTGCTTTAAACTTATTAATTTTCGGTGTTTTGTTCTTTGCTTTAGTGATGGGGAGCATACTAGACTTGTTTCAGCTAATGCCTGGAGACAACTTTGACTTTATTAATGGCTACTTCGTTGTGATGACTATAGGGCTAGCTAAGCTAGTGGATATGGCTACTAGTATTAATTCTCAAATCATCAACTACTCTAAATATTTTCGCTTCAATGTACTGGCGATCTTATTGATGGCAGTAATCAATATTATTCTCAATCTAGTTTTGATTCCCCGATTTCAAGTTATCGGAGCAGCTATGGCGACCTTCTTTTCACTTACTCTATTTAATGTAATAAAACTAATCTTTATCTATACTAAGTTTAAGATCCAGCCTTTTTCTACTCAGACGCTTTGGGTATTTGGAATCGGCTTGTTGTC
>JALZVN010000393.1 GCA_023299965.1 Saprospiraceae bacterium
GCAGGATCCGTCTCAGGAGAAGGAATCACCTCAAACAATCGCATATATCTTGGTGGATTGAAAAAGTGGGTTCCACAGAAATGTTTCTTGAAGTCATCAGATCTACCATCCAACATCATATGGATAGGAATACCCGATGTATTAGAGGTGATAAGAGAACCAGCCTTTCTATGCTTCTCGATATTGTCAAACACTTGCTTCTTGATATCCAACCTTTCTACTACCACCTCAATAATCCAATCGCTATCAGAAATCTTAGCCATGTCATCATCAAAATTACCTGCAGTAACCCTAGAGGCAAACTTCTTATCGTAGAACGGTTCTATTCTTTTAGATTTGAGTGCGGCTTTTATAGCGCCGTTAGCCAGTTTATTACGCATCGCAGGTACCTGCTTTTGCTCATCCGTTAAGTCAAATGGAACAATATCCAAAAGTAAAACTTCCACACCTACATTAGCGAGATGTGCCGCGATGCCCATTCCCATCAATCCTGATCCGAGAACGGTCGCTTTTTTAATGTTTCTAGGCTTAGTCTTTTGCTTCATCCCGTTTTTGGGATGATTAGCTACCTGGTTTTCAATCATTATTATGCGCTTTTAAGCTTTTATAAATTAGTGTATGTGTAGACGTAATTCTATTTGTATATATATGTAACGGTATAGTAAAGAGCGAGGTTGTGCCTCAAAGGCTAATTTGGCTCCGAAATTAGCGAATTTTCGCTGATTTGATATAATAAAAATAATTAATCTGTGAAATATTAAACTTATTTCTTATCAATTAATAATTTGTGCGCGATTAATAGCGTTCTTACACCCATAGTAATGCGTTCTTAGCAAAACGTTTTATTCAAATTTTATCACAAACTATTCATTCTATGAAATTTCAGCCAATGTATTTATTTTTTCAAGGCGCTTCCAAATTAAAGGACGCTGAAGCTGAAGAAGTATCTCAAAGCGTTCTCGATGTAATCCTCGGAAGTGGACCATTAGGGATTGCGATTCTAGCCATTCTTATTTTTCTATCAGCGATAGGAACTTATATATTTTTAGAAAGATTGTTTACGATCAAAAAGGCTACTGCTGTCGATCAAAATTTCATGAATAACATTCGTTCTAGTGTACTCGCAGGTAACATACCAGGTGCTAAGGCACTATGTGGTACGACCAACACTCCAGTAGCTAGAATGGTGGAGAAGGGACTACAACGTATCGGTAAACCGCTTCGTGATATCGATGCAGCTATCGAGAATGTAGGTAATCTAGAGATATTCAAACTAGAAAAGAACTTGTCTACTTTGGCTTCAATTGCTGGGGCTGCTCCGATGATTGGTTTCTTCGGTACAGTGACAGGTATGATCCTCGCTTTTTACGAGATGTCTACAGCAGATAACGTTGGACCTCAAGTACTTGC
Organism: Saprospiraceae bacterium; assembly: GCA_023299965.1. Classification (GTDB taxonomy): domain Bacteria; phylum Bacteroidota; class Bacteroidia; order Chitinophagales; family Saprospiraceae; genus JALZVN01. Next base: position 1,411 of record JALZVN010000393.1, read on the forward strand.
AGGCGGTATCTATCAAGCTTTGTTGACTACAGCATTCGGACTATTGATTGGTATTTTTGCCTTTGTAGGGTATAATTACTTAGTAGGAAAGGTAGAGCACGCAGTATACAATATGGAGCGTTCTACGACAGAATTTATGGATTTATTACAAGAACCTTCTGCATAAAAATACGCCATCATGGGCTTGAAAAAAAGAGGAAAAGTAAGTGCGGAGTTTAGCATGTCGTCGTTGACAGACATCATTTTTTTGTTGTTGATATTTTTCATGTTGACATCAAAGCTGGTGGTCATCGATCCATATGAATTGCCAGAGTCTGATTCGACGACGGTGGCACCGACCAATATCATTGCACAAGTCCGAACCACTGGCAAAATACAATTAAACGTAGATGGTAAAGAGTCTATGGTTAACTCCACAAGCGAGATAGTACGAAAAGTAAAGCCTGCATTGGGTTTGATTGAAAACAGAGACAACGCGACACTTACTATAGTCGCAGAAGTCGGCGTTCCGTTCAAGAAAGTGTCTATGCTCATGGCCGCTGCTGCAGAGTTAAGGATGAAAGCGATTATTGCAACACAACCAATAGAATAAATTATGGGACTCAAAAAAAGAGGTAAGGTTAGTGCAGAATTTAGCATGTCCTCCTTGACAGATATCATCTTCTTGTTGCTCATATTTTTCATGTTGACATCGTCACTAGTTTCTCCTAATGCGCTGAATCTCAAGATGCCAGGAAATGAAAGTGTGAGAAATACAACAGCAAGCAATTTACCAAAAGTAACCATTACCAAAACAGGTTCTTTCCTTTTCGAAGGAGCACCAGTTAGTAACAATGTGATTAGTGACCTGTTGAAAGATATGAGAGGCGAAACGATCATAGTGGCGCCGCACCGAGATGCACCGATAGAAAAAGTAGTGCGCATCATGGACTTGTCTATGAGATACAAAATCGAAACTGTTTTGTCAGCAACAGACGATAGATAGTGTTTATCCTATACAGCGTAAGGGATTTATTGTAAAGATGTTTTGGGTGTGCCCCTGACAATTCCGATGAAAAATCGGACTGTCTGGGTCGGGCTATTGCGGGGTGCCCGTCCCGATGAAAAAATCGGGACCGTCTCTAGCGAGCCGCCCTATCTATCCCTCACACGAAAGCCATCAACCGAGATTTTTACAAAAAAGACAAATTTGCCAGTTAATATGCTAGTTAGGGTATGAACCGAAATAAATTGAAAATAGGTCTAGGTATTCTTATTATGGTCGCCATAATATCTCCCTATTTTCCACCATTCGTACTTTTCCAAGTATTCTTTCTGCCGATACCTCTGGGATGTTTATTACTTGGTGCAGGAACTTACATGATTCTTTCATGGGCAAATAAGGATGGTCTTAATAAAAAAGCACTGTTGGTAATTTTAGTTGTTCCATTGTTTACAATTTGCAATTGTTGTCTGCATTTACAGTGGATAGAGTTCAGAGATATAGAAGTATAAAATTAATTGAAAAAATTACTAATATAATAAGAGTAATAGGGGATTACCCGTTAGAATATACAACAGGATTAGGAATTGAGTATAGGAGATTAATTAAGGAAAAAGGCTTTATGCTTGAGTATTCCCGAGGCTTTATTGTGATTGAAAAATATGATTCACGAACTAATAACTGGACGAGTTATGGATGGAATGATTAGTATATAAGACGAAGATAAAAGAAGCTGCAGCGCAGCGACCTGTTAGGAGCCCATGGTGATAGCCATGGGGAGAAAAAATAGCAAGATCCAATTTGGCGCGATTTTTCACAGAAAATCGTGACAAATTGCCAGTAAGAATATCCATGCTACAGAGGAATTATCAAAAGCTTAAGATGGTTCAAAAAAGAAACTGAAACCATTAAAAACACGTTAGAAACACCATAATTACGTATTATTTAATTTTAATATATATCTTTGCCAAACACATAGTCGTTATCAAATTAAAAGCATAACAATTGTGTAAGAATACATCATGAACAAATTTATCAACATAGAGATTAAGGATAAGCGTAAAGCACGTATAATAACGGGTATTATCATGCTACTCTTTTTCATGATAATCATTTTTTACCCTCTCTTTTCTTACCAAAATCCACCTCCTGGGCAGGAAGGAGTACTCGTCAGTTTTGGTCAAGTCAACCAAGGACAAGGAAGTGAAGCCCCTGCGGAAAGCAAACCCTCCAAAGCAGAGCCTTCAAAGCCAACACCAAAGAAACCAGAAAAGGTAAAATCTAATCCAAAGGAAAAGCCAACTCCAAAAGAAACAAAGCCTAAAAAAGTAAAACCACAGGTAGATAAAAAAGTAATCGAAGCAAAAAATGCAGAGATCGCTTTAGCGAAAGAAAAAGAAAAACAAGCAGAAAAAGAAAAAGCACGTAAAGCTGCCGAAGCAGAAGAACGCATAGCAAAAGCCAACGCGGCTGCCGAAAAGAGGCGCGCTGAACAAGAAGCCAAAGAACTTGCTGAAGCTAAGAAAAAACAAGATGCTGAAGACTTCAAAAACAGTCTCGCAAATTCATTTAAAAACGGCAATGGATCAGGCGAAGGTGATGGAGGAGATCCTGGAAATCAAGGAGATCCAGACGGGGACCCAAATTCTGAAATACTCAAAGGATTGACCACAGGGGTAGGCGTGATAGGGGGAGGACTGCAAGGTAGAGGTGGAAAAGGACCTGGCATCTCTGATAATAGTAACAAGACAGGAGTTGTCGTCATCTATCTATGTATAGATTCAAGAGGAAAGGTGACCAATGCAAAGTATACTCAGAAAGGCTCGACTACCTCAGATCCAGAACTTATAAATCTGGCCAAAAGCAACGCCAAAAAATGGAATTTTAATTCCGGTATTACAGATGAAACTTGTGGGACAATCACCTATCAATTTAAGGTGAAATAGTAGTTTTATAGATCCTCTATAGCGTTGTTGAATAATGCCATCCCGAAGAAAAATCCGGGCAGGCTATTTCCGAGGTTTTGAAAAAAAATCTTTCTCGAATCTAAGATTCTGCTTATACTTTTTTTCAAAGGTCATTTTTTAACTGGTATCGTGTTAAGTTAATCTGAATAACTCTGCGACCTCTGCGTCGTACTCGCAAGAGTAGCCTTTGCGATCTCTGCGTGGAATCCTTATTATAGAACACGGTAGTTTTGCAAAATACCCAATCAAAAACATTACACTAAAGGGTACCTCTATTAACCCCATTCATTGCCTAAAATGAAATTCTTTTAGAATTTCTACAAATTTAATCTTTGACATACGTCGTTATCCTTCAGTCGTTTAGCTAAGGCTAAACTCTCTCAGTCTAGCCCCCGATGTAAAGTCGGGACAGGCTAGTCTGTCAAATTTAAATTTGATTTTAGACAAATTCAGAGGATTATAGAGGCACTCTAAAATAAATAAGCCCTAAATTGTCGAGCACAATTAAACTATAATAATTCACTTTGACCATCACCACCTACAAAGAAGTCTTAAATTTCTTATACCAGCAACTGCCAATGTTTCAACGGCAAGGGGCAGTGGCTTTTAAGAAAGACCTAACCAATATCAAATTGCTATGCAATGCGATAGGGAATCCAGAAACCAAATTTAAAGCGATACACATTGCCGGTACGAATGGTAAAGGTACCACATCCCATATATTAGCATCCATCTTTCAAGCGGCAGGATACCAGGTCGGTCTATACACTTCGCCCCATTATTTAGATCTTAGAGAAAGGATAAAAATCAATCGCAAACTGATTAGTGAAAAGGCTATCCTTGACTTTGTAAATACACACCGAAAGCACATCGATACAATACAACCTTCCTTTTTTGAATTAATGGTGGCTATAGCCTTTGACCATTTCGCTAAGGAGGAAGTGGATTTGGCGATTATAGAAACGGGACTAGGCGGACGTCTAGACTCAACAAATATTATTGAGCCTGCACTGTCTGTGATAACAAATATTAGCTATGATCATCAAGACATGCTTGGGGAAACTTTAGCAGAAATAGCAGGGGAGAAGGCGGGTATCATCAAATCAAATACACCCGTGATTATAGGTCAGACCCAAGAGGAAATTCGTCATGTATTTGAAGATAAGGCAAATGAGAAGGTAGCCAACATAAGTTTCGCAGACCAAAACTTTGCCTTTGAAATCAAACAAGAAAATATAGACCACTATATCTTAGATGTAATTCATAATGATAAACGGATCTATAAAGACATTAAAATAGATTTGAAAGGAGAAGTCTTTTTGAAAAACATGCTTACCGCCCTGCAGACTGTCTATGTCTGGAATAAGCAAGAGGCTGTGATTGCAAAAGAGCATATTTTAGCTGGATTGTCTAACATCAAAAAAAGAACCTATTTCCTAGGTCGGATGCAGGTTCTTCAGCAAAAGCCTTTGATGATTGCCGATAGCGCTCATAATGAAGATGGTTTAAAAGCACTCTTTAAGGAAGTAGATAAACGGAAATACAAACAGCTACACATTGTGTTCGGTATGGTCTCAGATAAGCCCCTTAGCAAGGTGCTTCATCTATTGCCGACTAATGCCGTATACTATGCCGTAGCGGCTGATATACCCCGCGCAAAGCCTTCTTTGACTTTGTATGAAGAGTTGCAATCAGCGGGTTTAGTCGTTAAAGAAGCTAAGTCGGTCGAAAAGGGTAAAAATAAGGCTTTAAGTGCAGCTAATCCTGAAGATTTAGTATTAGTATGTGGAAGCATTTTTGTGGTTGCAGAGATTGCAGAAATTGGCTTATCTTTAGGACAAGACGAATAATATATACACAAGCGATAAGAGGCATAGCAACATGAATAAAAAAAATATATTACAACTCATTTTAGTCATTATTGGAGCTGTGTTTGCATTTGTGCTTATTCGGTTTCCATTTCCGGCAAACATGATTGCGCTATTTATTTTATTCACTTTCCTTACTGGGTACTATTATTACAATGAGTACCTAGAGAACAAGGCGAAGGACATGTACGCCAATTCCTTTTTAGGTCAAATCAATGAGAAACAGATAGATTGTCAAGATAAGATAAGTCAACTCCGAAAAGAACTCAAACTCATTGAAGATAATATAGAAGATTTGCAAGTGAAACTTGATGCTAACCCACAAGCCACGACTGAAGCCATTGCAGAGACAAATAAGTTAATCAATGGATTCAAGGAGGAAATGAAACTGAGATTATCGAAGATATCATTTTATGAACTAGCCTTAAAAAAATTCGATCAAATTGTAAAGAACCATGAGCTTACCGAAGACTTAAAAGATAAAAGAGAAGAACTAGAGGCGCTCATGGAAAATAATATCGAAGAAGTTGCCGATATGGAAGGCGTAAAGACTTTCCTTGACTTCGAAAAAACTTATATCGAAACCATTGATGAATTGTCTTTAAAGATGTTGGAGAGTCGAAGTGTGGCTAAAGCGGAGGCTTTGCAATTGGAGTTAATGGAGATGACTAAAGAATTGAGAGAGTTGTAATATCTATGTTCAAAGTAATCAAACATGATATCCTAAATGGATGGGCTAAGCCTAAGAATGACGACTTTGCTTTTGACGTTATTTCAGAATACGCTATCCGTAACTCTTCTAAGGAGGTAAAGCAATTGACAGAGAAAACCCTCGTCGATCTGGATTTCAATAATTTTTTCAGTTTTGTAGACCGCACATACTCTGCCGTAGGTCAACAGTTTTTATATTTCCGGCTTCTTCAGCAATCTACGAGTGTTCAAAAGCAAGAAGAACAAGGTAACCTAGTCGATTTCTACCATGCAAATCTGGATAACAAAATAGACACTTCGGTAATATTGCGAAAACTATCTGATCCGAATGATTACTATTTTCCTAATTTGATATTTTCTGAACTGCCAGGTAAGACCTATAATCCAATTCTCATAATGTTGTTGCAGATTATAACTGCAGTGTCAATTGTTTTGGCTTTTAAGTATCCGGTAGTTATTTTTTTTCTGATTTTCTTGTTTGCTGTTAACTTGGTTTTGCATTATGAAAATAAGAGTAGAGTTGGGAATTTCACGGTTTATTTTTCAAGATTGACTTCTCTGTCTTCTACCTTGAGAAAAATAATACCGCTTACAAATTATAAGAAAGAAAAAAAGGAATTGCTATTGGACGACGTGAAGGAAATTGATCAAATTACATCACAAGTACTTTTCTTGAAAACTGACAATCTTCAAAATAACGAAATTGGTGGTGTGTTTTGGTTTGCTTTTGAGCTTATTAAAATAATTACCCTAAGTGAGATAACCGTATTTAATAAATTGGTTGATAAAATACGTACTTCCAGATCACAGATACACAACGTGTTCAAAGCGATAGGTGAAATCGACGTGGCGATATCTATTTGTTCTTTAAGAGATGGGTTGCCTTATTATTCGATTCCAAACTTTACTTCACCTTCGAAAAGTATTGACATCAAAGGTTTGTACCACCCTTTAGTGTCTAACTGTGTGGCTAATGATATAACCTTAACGGATAAAAGCTTATTGCTTACGGGTTCTAATATGGCTGGGAAGTCCACTTTTATAAAAACCGTAAATCTTAATGCCTTATCATCTCAGGTCCTTAGTACCTCTTTTTCTAATTCCTATTCTTCACCAGTCTGGCATTTGAAGACTTCCATGACGATCAAGGATAATTTAGAAAAAAACAGTAGTTATTATATGGAAGAGGTAAGTTCTATCGGTGAGCTGATTGAATGCTCTAATGATGCAGAAAAGCAATACCTCATTACCATAGACGAGATTTTCAAAGGAACAAATACGATAGAACGAATTAGTACAGCTAAGGCAATCTTAGAGCATTTAAATAGAGGGAATCATTTGGTCTTAGTGTCTACTCATGACGTAGAATTGACCAAGTTGTTAGAGGAAGGATTTGATCTTTACTTTTTTCAAGAAAGCATCTCAGGTAGAACGCTTATTTTTGATTACAAAATTCAAAAAGGTATTTTAGAAAAGAGTAACGCAATCGCCATTCTTGAGATAGTTGGCTATCCAAATACAATAACCGATGAAGCCAAAAGATTGGCGGAGAAGATTAAGGATGAGAAAATGAGATGAGTTATGTCTACTCTCTTTTATTGTACTCGCTGATATTCAAAATACCTTCACAAATCTGTCTTCTTCAAACTTAAGTATATTGCCATCATTCATCGCAAACCAAAGTTCTCCGTTCTTAGCATTGTATATTTGCCAAATGTGCATACATGTTAGCCCATCCATGTAGGAATAGTTTTTCATGGTTTGTCCATCGTATCTCCAAGCACCTGTATCTCGATCTCCAAACCACATGTTGCCATATTGGTCTTCACCGATAGCGAAAAGATGCTCTAATAATTTATTTGGCTGTAGCGTAATGCCCTTAAAAGTTGAACTAGCGCTAGTTAGGCCCTTTAGTTGAGAAAAGTTGATGAATTTGTCCCCTTCTTGTTTTAGGATGCCGATGCCATTGTTTCCAATCCATAAAGTGCCTTTGCTATCTTCGAATAGGGCGCGAACATGTAGGCCATTGTTGTCATTCGGTAAGCCAAGAACTTTGTTTTCGAAGAATGTAAAGTCATTTCCATTGTATCCGATGACCGCATTGTAGGTGCCAAACCAAGTGGAGCCATCCTTTCTTTTTACAAAATTGGTAGAGACGGAATATCCCCATGGATCAATATCGTCCTCTTGGTTAATAGGAAAGAGAAAGTAATCGATGGATTTGCCATCATAACAATAGACTCCAATACTCTTTTCTTTAGTGGTATAACCAGTACTAGCATCTGGTTTAAACCATAGAGCATCTTTTGGATATTTCCATTCACGACTAGAGGAGTAGTTTTTTTCTTTTGGAGTGATCAATTCTTTTCCGTTATAATAGCTTACTCCATATCCTCCTTCGAACCAGATCTCGCCACTGGAATGCTCATAGATAGTTCGTATTTGGTTGCTACATAAGCCATCGTCGTGGTTAAAGTAAGTGAATTTTTTACCATCGTATTTACAAACGCCTTCTTTGTCTGATGCTATCCAAGTATTGCCTTGGCTATCTTCCAGAATGCACCGTATTCCTGATTTGTATTTTAATTGACCAGGGTTATCAAGTTGATATGCGGTTGAAGATATTGACTGCGTTGAGGAGCTTTTGAGTTTTGGTTCTATTGGAGCCGGAGTGGAGCATGCCAAAAGAAACAATAGACCACTTAGTAAGAGACCACTTTTTGTGATGTATTGTGAAAATAGATTGTGGTATATCGCTATTTGGAATGGCTTATTCATTCAATTGAAAATATTTGATGTAAAGATAAAAACCCTCAGACGATAGGCTATTGTTTGTGAGCTCTTATGAATTAATCTTTATGCCCATCTTTTTAGTAGCTCTTTTTCAATATTATTAGACAACAATTTAGGAAGCCACTTTTTGTAAGCTAGTGCCATTATTGAGTAAGTACTTCAAATATAAACTAATAATAATGCAGAGTGATAAATCTAGTAATAATATCATTCCCGCGTGAGAGATAGGAGAGGTGACCAGCTCTGCTGGTCAGTGCCGACTGCAGTGAAACGGAATGGAGGTACGGGAGCGTACGCGGACCCTCGGATAGCTCGACCTAGTACAAAAAAAGGGGCGGATTTTCATCCGACCCATTTTTTGTGCTAGGGCACGCCCAAAACACAAACAATAAAATATATATTACCTAGATATTATTTTCCGCCTTGTGTAGCCATAAACTCTTCAAAATTTGATGTCTTGTAGTGCTCTTCTGCGGCAAACTTAAGCTCGTTATACATCATTGGGGCTTCCTTAAAGCCTGGAGAAATGGCGATACGTTCAAAGTTTTCATTAAGGGTAACTACGGTAGGGTAGCTCAATTTGCCTCCCAATAACTCGTAAGCCAACATGTGGATTCCACCTCTTCTGGATCCTTCAACTTCTACGAATTCGAACTTAGTTCCTTTAAAATTGATAGCCTCACGAGACTCAGCGTCAAGCTTAACAGCGTAAAAATTCTCTGTAAGATAGTTAGCTACTTTCTCATCTGTAAATGTCTTTTTATCCATTACTTTGCACCATCCACACCAGCTGGTATAGACGTCTACAAAAATCTTCTTAGGATTGGTCTCATTAAGCTTTGCTGCTTCTTCCCAAGACATCCATTGTACCTCGTGTACTGCAGTATCTGCTGGAGCGCTTGTGAAAGCCATGCCCGCAAATGCAATAATCGCTACTAAACTAATATATTTGAATACTTTCATCTTCTTATTTAATTGTTTATGGGGCAAATTAAGTTAAATCAATGTGAGATAAACCTATTAAAATCGATTTAACAATTATTTAAACGTTGGTAAAGAAAACAAGGACACTCTGGGAAAGTTGCTCTGTCGCAACAAAAGTCTTAAAATTGCATTGAATAGGGTGAAAATCGGCTTAAATAAATGAAAATGAAGCATAAAATAGTAGTAGCAATAGGAGGATCAAGCGGTGCACTGTACGCGAAAGTACTTTTGGACAAGCTGTCGAAATTTTCGTCACAGATCCAAGACGTGGGAATAGTCATGAGTGACAATGCAAAGTATAACTGGCAGTTGGAGATAGGAGAGGATTCGTACAAGAACTATCCTTTCACGATTTACGCTAAAAATGACTTTAATGCACCTTTTGCATCTGGTTCTGCACAATACAATACCATGATTGTTTGCCCTTGTTCTATGGGTGTGTTGGGGCGCATAGCAAGTGGTGTTTCTGACGATTTGACTACTAGAGCAGCCGATGTTATTCTGAAAGAGCGTAGACGTCTTATTTTGGTACCTCGGGAGACTCCTTTGAGCTTGATTCATATCGACAATATGCGCACAGTGACGCTCGCGGGTGGAATCATTTGTCCTGCTGTACCGTCTTTTTATAGCCAGCCTAATACAGCTGAGGAAATAGTAGCCACGGTAGTGGATAG
>JALZVN010000394.1 GCA_023299965.1 Saprospiraceae bacterium
TCAATCGAAAACTTTAGTGTAAAGGCAGACGTCTCCTATTTCCTCAATCCGAAAAATCTAATCACTTTTGGTGGTCAAGCTATTTTGTATGAATTCAAACCAGGAAACGCTATCGGTGTATCACAAGGAGAAACTACAGAATTTTCTGTACCCTCTAGGTTTGCCTTAGAAGGCGGGCTTTTTGTAGAAAATGAACAAACTGTTAACGATAAGATTTCATTGCAGTATGGAGTACGTTTATCTTATTTCAATTATATAGGAGAAGGCGTAGCTTACACTTTTGCGGAGACAGAGCCAGGGGAGAGAAAAGAACTCGTTGGTGTCTCTGAACCTTTTGACCAGTGGGAGAGCATAAAACAATACGTTAATCCAGAACCTAGGGCCTCCATTAAATATCAGCTCAATTCTACTTCCTCTTTAAAGTTTGGATATAATAGAATGACGCAATATTTGCACTTGATATCAAACAGTACTGCAGCATCCCCATTGGATGTTTGGCTGCCAAGTACCAACAATCTCAAACCACAAGTAGCCAATCAATATGCTTTAGGATATTTTAAAAATTTCAAGAATAATGAATACATTACTTCTGCTGAGGTGTATTATAAAAAGTTCGAAGATCAGCTAGATTATATCGACGGGGCGGATTTGTTTGTCAATGAATTGATAGAGGCAGAGTTGCTTTCAGGAGAGGGTAGAGCATATGGATTGGAACTCCAAGTAGAAAGGAAGAAAGGAAAATTTACAGGATGGATTTCGTATACACTGGCAAGAACAGAAAGGAGAATAGAAGGCATTAACAATAATGAATGGTTTGCGAGTCGCTTTGACCAGACACACAATTTATCTGCTACGGTGTTTTATGAACTCAATGATCGCTGGACATTATCTACCAATTTTGTCTACAATACGGGTACTCCAGCTACTTTTCCAACAGGTCGTATCGAGCAGCAAGGATTCGTAATACCAGAAGTATCTAATGATGTTCGTAACAATGTAAGAATCCCAGACTTTCACCGACTAGACGTCTCTGCGACTTTCAGAGGTAAAAAATACAATGAGAAAAAATTCAAAGGAGAATGGATTTTCTCAGCTTACAATGTGTACAATAGAAGAAATCCATTCTCTATATTCTTTGAGCAAGATGGTGCCCGCACAGTGAGTGGAGACCCTATTAGAACAGAAGCGATTCGTCTCTCTGTGATTGGATCTGTTATTCCATCTGTTGCCTATAATTTCAAATTTTAACCCGATAGCGATGACTTATAAATATATATTTTTCATTTCTCTTTTTGCGCTTGCTTTTTTCACTTGCGAGGATCCCATCGATGTTGAGCTGAGTCCGACCAATGGACAGGTTAATATAGATGCTTGGTTAAACAATAAATCTGAGCCGCAAACTATCAAAATCAGAAGAGTGAGCCCATTTTTTGATTCTAGTCCTTCACCGATTATTTCAGGAGCTTCTGTTATAGTCTCAGACGACCTTGGGCAAGAGTTTATTTTTGAAGAACAAAACAATAGTGGCGACTACACTTGGTTCCCTGCAGCAGGAGAAGCAATTGGTGAAGTCGGACGCGTTTTCGATCTGAATATCGACATAGCAGGCAAGCGATACGTGTCCTCTTCCACGATGAAACGGATTATGCCGATAGACAGTTTAACCACCGAGTTTATGGAGGAAGAACTAGGACAAGTAGAGGGTATTTATGCTGAGGTTTTCGCAAGAGACTTCTTAGGCGCGGGCGATACCTATTGGATACAAACATTCAAGAATGGTGTTTTTCTCAATAAGCCAAACGAGATCTCTATAGTATACGATGCGAGTTTTACTGCAGGAGGAAATGTTGATGGCGTTACTTTTATTTCGCCGATCCGTACTTCTGTCAACCGTGTTCCAGATCCCATGGATAGCGAGTCTGAGGACACAAGCGACGTAGCTCCTTGGGCAGTAGGGGATAGTATTCGTGTAGAGATTCACTCTATCAACGAGCCAGCTTTCTTCTTCTTGGAGGCTTCTTTGACACAGTTGACGCTTGGAGATGCTGGCATTTTCGCTGAACCACCAGCCAACGTTCCTAGCAATATTGATGCACTAGACGTAGATGATCCTTCAGACGAAGCCGTAGGTTTTTTCAACGTAGCAGCTGTTTCTAGCGAAGGACGGATTATAGAGTAATTATGGATTATGAGTTATGAATTATGAATGCAGCAAACGATAGTTCGTATATGTTAGCGTTGCAATTCATAACTCATAATTCACCATTCATAATTCTTTTTAAGATAGCTCAAGGGGAATTGAAATTGCGCCCGCGATTAATGGCACTCAAGAAGAGCATTCATAATTCACCATTCACCATTCATAATTCTTTTCGGGCTGCCCCTTTCGCTTCGCTCAGGGTCGGGTCATCCGCTTTACTGCGTGCTCGCTACTACCCCTCATCCATTCACGGCTCCTCGCGAAAAGCGATATCGCGAGTAGATGTAAATTGTAAGGACCTTTATCGACGTGTCCACAAAAAGGATAACACACCTTAGCTTGGCTAATATATATAAGCCACCTAAGTCTATTCTTAGGTGGCTTGTTCATTTAAACATAGTCTTAGGTTT
>JALZVN010000395.1 GCA_023299965.1 Saprospiraceae bacterium
GCATATATTTTGATGTAACCGCTCTGCGGTAGGCAAGACTCTTCGCCTGTCTGGTCGACATAGGCAGGTTAGAAATGCTCCTAATAGCTAAGGCTATTATATAGGGATCTTACATGCTGTGTCCAATTTTCGACAGTTTCTCTTCCTATATTGATCCGCCAGATCAATATTGCTGGGCAGTGGCGGTCACCTCGACCTTGATTAGTTCTATCTAAAATCTTGCACACCATTTTATACTACAAATGGTATTACATGCTATCTCCAATTTTCGACAGTTTCTCTTCCTATATTGATCCGCCAGATCAATATTGCTGGGCAGTGGCGGTCACCTCAGGTTTCATCATTGCTATCTGAAATCTCATACCCCACCATTTTAAACTACAAATGGTATAATACAGCTTGCTGCAATAGGGCTCAAAACAAAAAAAGCGAACCATTTTACATGATTCGCTTTTTTATATTCAAAAGGTAAACAGATTACTATTCCAATTAATTTGCTCTTGGTCTAGTAGAATAGTTTATCTTTAATTGATTCGCTTTTCTAAGTGCGGTCTTGACATCCTGTACTATTCCCATAGTTACTTCACCATCGACTCTTAGTGAAGAAGTTATTTTAGCACGTTGATTCTCTGGCACTTTAATTTTGTGCTTCTCCAAGAAAATCGGAATATCATCCTCATCACTTATTTTATCATTCAGTTGTATACGAGGAGAAGTACCATAGATATCTCTAAACTGTTCTTTAGGCTTACCAATATATATTTGGTTTACTAAAGACTTCTTCTCGAGTTTTGTCAATTCAGTAGCTACAGGTACGATCACATCCACCAGTCTATCAGAAGAACGCATTACTGTTACAACCATAAAGAAGAACAGTAACATGAAGATGATATCCGGTAAAGACGCAGTTGATATAGCTGGTGAGGCTTTCCCTCTTTTTTTAGTAAATTTTGACATCTCTAAGGTTTTTTAACATTCACAAATTCTCACTACTCCTCTCCAAAATTAGTAGGCTCAGCTTCAGACAATACGAAAGGTATTTCTGCTCTGATTTGTCGTCTTATTTCTAGTGGTAACTCACCATTAAATACAGCATCTGAATAACCAGGTAGCTTATTTAATTTAGCTGTCCAAAGTTCATTATACGCAGCTTTCAATTCATTATAGACTTGAATGTAGGTTTCATAAGAAGTCCCTCTATCATTTTTCAATGAGATGATGGCTTTAGTTGGCTTTTCTGCCAAGTCTTCTCTTTGCTCTGGATTCGCGATGAATTCTTTTGTACGTTCTCTTAAGTCTTCTACTTCAGCCAGTTCTCCTCTTACAAGAAGCTGATCATCAGCATTAACCAATACAGAGAAAACATTTCGCTTATTCAATTTTGTAGGATCAACCTCTTCATTAGACCATGGTGGTAATTTCACCGTGATTCCTTTGTCGATATCGATCGTTGTCGTTACCAAGAAGAAGATGAGAAGCAAGAAAGCGATATCCGCCATAGATCCTGCATTCACTTCGTTACTTACTCTATTATTCTTTTTTCTTTTTAACATAGAGTTTAGGTTTTACTTGAACAAGTTGTATACTTCAAAAAGAATCATAGAACCTACAGCCACTACAGCCATTCCGATGGTTCCTTTTATAGCAGCTGAAATACTTTTACTAAGCCCTTCATCAATATCGAATTCCTGCATTGTTTCAACAATCTTTCCTACTGACTCATGGTCAGAAGTTGACTTTAAAACGAAAAATGCAACAATCAATACGCCAAATCCAATGATAAATTTCAATGAAGACTTGAAGTTCGTTACAAGGTTTAGTAGACCGAAAATGATAGTAGCGCCTAATGCAAGAACAACAAGCAATACTGTAATATTCATTCCTGTATTCAGGATACCTGTATTCGCAATTTCTGGGGCCATTTTAGCCGCTTCAGGGCTATCTAGCATAGTTTTATTTGCACTCCCCAAGATGGATCCTACTACAATAAGAGTAGAAATAGCACCCAAAAGAAAGGCAAACAACTGGCCATTTTTTGTTAGAAAATTATACATATAATTATGAGTGCTTAGATTATTTAAAAATGTTGTTTCTGTCCATTACATCTACAAGAGCGATAGAAGCATCTTCCATATTAAGAACGATACCGTCAATCTTGTTTACGATATAATTGTAGAATACCTGTAGGATAATCGCCACAATAAGACCGAATACTGTAGTCAATAAGGCTACCTTAATACCACCGGCAACAATCTGAGGACTGATATCCCCTTTCGCCTGAATCTCATCAAAGGCTCCAATCATCCCGATTACCGTTCCCATAAATCCAAGCATGGGAGCAATAGCGATAAAAAGTGAAATCCAAACTAGACCTTTTTCTAAAAGTCCCATCTGAACAGAACCATAAGAAACAATTGCTTTTTCAACAGCAACTGGACCTTTACCTGCGTTTCGCAAGCCTTCATAAAGAATACTAGCAGTAGGACCTGAAGTCGCTTTGCAAGTTTCCATTGCACCATTTATATCACCAGACTTAAGACTTTCGTCTATTTTTCCAATTAGTTTATCAGTATTTGTAGTTGCTATATTTAAAGTGATTATTCTTTCAATACAGAAAGCAAGACCTAAAATAAGGCATACAAGTACGAAGGTCATGAAAGACCATCCCCCTTCGATGAATTTTTCTTTCAAGGCTTGGAAGCCCGTAGAATCACCCACAACCTCTTGAGCAAGAAGGGTATTAAAGTCGGCGGATAACAAAATCACACCTAAAATCAGTAAAGAAAAGAATAACAATTTTCGCATAGTCGATTAGTTTTTTACGAATTGGTTTAAATAAAGCATTAATATCGTTAAAAAATATAAATATGATAAGCATAGCCCAAAATAATTTCCTTATTTAAATAGTACTTGACATGGCAAGTATCTTTAAATCTGGAGGTGGAACCGAGCTTATTAGTATTTATTTTAACATTCATGGTAATGAGCAGTTAAAAAAAATCACTCATCAAATTTCTAGTTATTAAAACTAGATGTATGGAAACAAAACTTAAAAATTTCTGTCTTCTAAGCCAAAGAAGTTCAAGAACATTGCGGAGAGAGAGGGATTCGAACCCTCGAAACCCTTTAACAGGTTTATACGCTTTCCAAGCGCACCTCTTCAGCCACTCGAGCACCCCTCCTAACAGAATTCTAATATCGCTTCTTGTGTAATAATACACTACCCACAAATATTATAAATAGATGACAATATTCAAAATTTTTGCTTGTTTCATTAGTGTTATACCTACTTTTCATCCATTTGAAAAATACGCATGGCATTAATACTTGTAATTTTCGCTATTTCAGCGAGCGGAACCTCTTTTACCTCAGCTAGTTTTTCCGCCACTAGCTTTATGTAAGCACTCTCGTTTCGTTTTCCTCGGTATGGCATAGGGGCTAAATATGGAGAATCGGTCTCTAATACTATGTTATCAAGCGAAATTTCTTTCAAAGTCTCATCCAGTCCCGCTTTTTTGAACGTTAGTACTCCTCCTATGCCTAAGAGAAAGCCTAATTCAATAATCTGCTGTGCCTCTGATACTGATCCTCCAAAACAGTGAAATATTCCTCTCAATTTTTCATCCTTACACTCTCTTAGTATGCGCAGTACTTCTGGGGTAGCATCTCTACAATGTATTACGATAGGCACATCTGCCTCCTTCGCCCAAGTTATCTGCTGCTTAAATGCCATTTCTTGCTGAGCAAAAAACTTCTTCTCCCAGTATAAGTCTATTCCAATCTCCCCTATCGCTACGAATGATCTTTTATCCAAATTATTCTTAACGATCGCCAATTCCTCTTCAACATTTTCATTCACTGAGCAAGGGTGTAACCCCATCATAGCATGACATCGATTTGGATACTGCTCCTCTAAGCTAAGCATCGACTCAATAGAATTCTGGTCAATATTTGGCAAAAAGAAGGTTTCAACACCCGCTTCTACTGCTCGTTCTATCGTTTCTGTTCTATCTTCATCAAATTGCTTTGTGTATAAATGTGTATGTGTATCGATAAACATGTCTTTCTTACTTTTAGAGATGCAATAAAATAGATATTGGATGTATTTGTGCACAAAAATCGAATAATTTATTTTTAATTGCCTATATTTTCGAGCTTATGGCTAACAAAAAGAAGTTTTATGTGGTTTGGCAAGGAAACGAGCCGGGTATTTACAAAACCTGGTCAGAGTGTCTATTGCAAGTAAAGGGATATCCTGCTGCAAAGTATAAATCTTTCCCTACTCTTGAAGCAGCAAAATCAGCCTATAATGGAAGCTATGTAGATTATATGTCTTCGGGTACTGCATCTAAGAAGCCTATAATTTCTGAGGAAGCGCGAGCAGCCATAGACTTCGACACCATCAGCGTTGATGCTGCATGTAGTGGCAATCCAGGTCCTATGGAGTATAGAGGAGTAGAGACGGAATCACATCTTCAACTGTTCATTCAAAAATTTCCAATAGGCACCAATAACATTGGGGAATTTTTAGCTATTGTGCATGGTTTAGCCTATCTCCAGAAGCTCAACAGTAAGCAACCCATATATTCTGATTCTAAGCACGCCATCAAGTGGGTACACAATAAAAGGTGTAATACAAAGCTTGTAAGAAATGCAAAGACTCAAAAAGTATATGAGGTCATTGCAAGAGCAGAGACTTGGCTGAGAAATAACAAATTTGATAATCCATTGTTAAAGTGGGAAACCAAAGCATGGGGCGAGATTCCAGCAGACTTTGGTCGAAAATAATAAGTAATTATGGGGCGTATCCTGTCCATCGACTATGGTAAAAAAAGAACGGGCATTGCGGTAAGTGATCCATTGCAAATGATAGCCACCGGTCTAGACACTGTGGAAACAGCTAAGCTCTTCGACTTTTTAGCGACCTACTTTGAGCAAGAAGTAGTGGAAGAGATCGTAGTCGGCGAGCCTTTATTAGAAAATGGGAAGGCTGCACAAAACTTGCCTCGTGTACACACATTTATCGCTCAGTTCAAAGCAAAATATCCAAGCATAAAAGTAACTTTGCAAGATGAAAGATATACCTCGCGAGAAGCCAAGCGTACCATCGTACAAAGTGGTATCAAAAAGAATAAGCGTAGAGATAAATCGCTCGTTGATAAAATAGCCGCTGTAATCATATTACAGCAATACATAGAAAAAAAACATTATAGTTCTTAATACCATGATTTTACCTATTTACGCCTTCGGACAACCTGTCCTCAAGAAAAAAGCAGTCTCGATAGATAAAGACTATCCTGACTTCGACATCCTATTAAAAAATATGTGGCAAACGATGTACAATGCCAAAGGAGTAGGTCTTGCCGCTCCTCAGAT
>JALZVN010000396.1 GCA_023299965.1 Saprospiraceae bacterium
ACTTGAGTTTTTAGTGTTTTTGAATGCGATAGGACTTAGAAAATCTGCGGGGGCACAAATTACTAGAGGAGGTATTTATCAAGAGTTGTTATATGCACAAGGTAAGCTGGATTATTTAATCTTGACGGCAAGAAAAGAATCATGAAGCCATCGTTTATTGTCATAGGAGGAGTGAAGTGTGCTAGTTCTTCATTATATAGATATTTGAATTATCACCCACAGGTATTGCCCTGTAAAACTAAAGAGCCAAGATATTTTAATAGTAGAAATCCACTAAGATTACTATGGAAATATAAGAGCTATATCGATTTGTTTCCCAATTTGAATAATGGAGAAGCTATCGGCAATTGGTTAGATTTAGGAGAGGATGCAAAAATGCATCCTTCTGTATTCTCTAAAAAAATTGAAAAGGGTAAAAAGTATATTACAGGGGAAGCGACAGCCAATACCCATACTTTAGCTAATCCTAAGCTAGTCAAAATGATTTTACCTAATGTCAAATTGATATTACTTTTGCGGAATCCTACAGAGCGCTTTATATCTCATTATAACATGTTTCAAAGATTTCACTCTGAGGGACGCAAAGGCTATGACTTAGGTGATTTAGATGAATTTGTAAATAGAGAGATAGCTGCATACCAGTCTGGACAACAGACAAGAATTATCTCTCAAGGGATGTATATGAATGAATTGCCAGATTGGAAAAAGACCTTTGGAGAGAATCTGAAGATTTATAAAACCAATGCATTTGTTGGGTCAATTGCAAATAATACGATGAACGATATATGCAGCTATCTAGCCCTAGATGCTTATGATTTTTCTCCTGTTCTTGGAACTAAATTCAATAGCACAGGAAAGAAAATAGTATATACCTCTGTGCATGAAAAGCTAGACGCTTTTTATGCTCCTCAATTGTTGAGACTTAAGGAAGAATACGGAATCGAATTTGTACAAGAACAAACTTCCTGATAAAACTTCAATCTCTGATTCTTCAAAGTCGTACATTAGTTAAATAAAAGTCTATTATATTATGCTCAGAATACATGCCTCCTATCATAAAAGTTTGACCATGTATTTTAAAAACGTGATGTCTAATACTTTTAATAAAGGCTTTGCATTTCATCGAAAAAACCAATACCATCATTTTGAGATTTTGATATAGAATATCTTGCTTTCGTCCAACGAACAAGGTAAATAGAGATCCACTTTAGTAATCTTAGAATCAATTAGCTATCAATCAGGAAGTAAATATTAAGAAAAATGTATTGTGGTTCACACTACTAGGATTTTTACGTCCTGCCATCAAAATTTTCTTAATTCCCTTATATCTAATCAAGATTAGTCCAGCGGATTATGGTGTTTTGGCTTTAATCCTTGTCTTTTCGACTCTTTTTGGTGTGGTAGTTAGCTTGAGGCTTAGCTTATCGGTGAATACGTTTTACTTTGATTATAATCAAGATGAGTCTTTGTTGAAGAAATATGTAGGTCAAATTTTTTCTGTTGCAGTATTGGTATGTTTGGTTGCTTTTGTATTTATCAGCTTTCTTGGAGAGTACGCTTTTGATTTTATTTTTAACAATGAAAGTATTGTATTTTATCCATTAGGCATCTTGGCAGTCGCTCAAGTGTTTTTATCGTCTTGCAATTCTATATATTTTACGTACTTGAAAAACGGTTTTAGAGTCAAAGAGTATGTTTTTTTCAATGCTACAATAATTGTATTTCAGATACTGATACAGGCAATCTTAATACTTGTCTATGACTATGGTATTTTAGGTATTTTGATTGGAGGTTTGGTGCCGGTGGCTATTGTGTTTTTGTACTTAATACTTACGAAAAGATTTCTGATAAACTTCAATTTGGAATCTAAATACATCAAACCTTCTTTATTATTTTCTTTTGGATTTTTACCAGTTACTTTTCTAGTTTTGTTTGAGAAACAAATCGATAGAGTAATTCTTGAAAGATATCTGGATCTGGAGCAAGTAGGTTTATATGCATTACTTATAGGTATGATGAGCTTGTTCAACATATTGACTAGAGCCTATGATAACGCCATTAAACCTGTTCTCTATCAAGCTTTAAAAGATGAGGACGAAAATACTAGCAATACCTTAAATGCAATGTATGGAACATACATTGTTGTCGGGGTATTTGGGTTATCCTCTATTTTGCTGGTTGGGAGTCATCTCCATCTAATAACAGATAATCTTAAATACCTTAGTATTACAAATTATTTCCCTTATGCAGTTTTGGCTGGGATTCCCATGATTTTGGTCAAGTATGAAATCTTGGTAATCCTTTTCTACAAAAAAACCTTTCTACTAAGTATTCTGACTTTGTTCAAAACATTAGTAATGATTGTTCTGATGATACTACTTATCCCTAAGTATGGTATTTATGGAGCTATCGGTAGTCTTTTAATTTCTAATATTTTGAACTTTATTTCTTTTAGAGTTCTGAATTCCAAATTGTCAAAAGTTCGATTTAGATACACGAAGATATTATATACAATCATGCCTTTTTTGATTTTACTGCTCTTGCATATTTATCTGGGAGGAATCATAGGGCATTCTTGGTCTAGCTTCATTGTTTTTGTGTTTACGCTTATAAGTTTTGGAGTTATCGAAAAGGCAACGCTAAAGCAGATATTTAGCTCTCTCCAATCTAAATTAAGGTAAAAAATCTTTTGACTGAGGGATAGTAAGGGCTGACTCGATAGAGACAGGTGCGCAGCCTTGCCTCCTTCAGGCAAGGCGAGTACGGGAGCCGAAGGGCGTACCCCTGCATAGCCCGACCGCTGAGGAGTCGCTATTTTCAGCGAGTACTCAGTGGGCAGTCCCAAATAACCCTTCTTACAGCCCTCGTATTTCTCTTAAAAAGGCAAACTCAAAACCTGTTTTCTGCGTATAATACCATGCAATATGTTAGATGACGTATTAAGTTTTGAATAGAATTTTTCAAGATCAAGGCAAAAAACGCAAGGATAGCCTTAGCTATCGTGAGTATTTTTAACGTAGAGGTATGAAAATTGTATTAAAAGTTTGACGGCGATCTAAATATTAAATGGTATAGTCCCCAAACTGTCGTAAATTTGCGACTCATAATAAACTATAAAAATATGTATCGTACGCATAATTGTGGAGCATTGAGAATGGATCATGTCGGACAGGAGGTG
>JALZVN010000397.1 GCA_023299965.1 Saprospiraceae bacterium
AAGCGGGCACCCTTCAAAGAAAAAATGAAACTGGTCATCTTATCATACTGCCGAATTGATCAAAGGGAGAGGCAAACTTTATCCAGCATGGCGGTATCAGGCTAGAGCTAATATTACCAATAGTGAACGGTCGTGGAAACTAATGCCATTGTAATTTTCAAATGGTATTAGGAGGCTCCTTAAAAAAAAATCGTCCAAGTGGGGGACCACGAGAACGATTTGATAAGGGGGATTTTCGTTATACTGCCTTTCGACAATAAAACATTGACAAGACATAAATGCCTTATCTGGTCTTCCTTGTTTTGAAAGAAACGCTACATAGTATATGTATCATTTCTATATATAGAGTATGTCACAATCTGTGCCAAAATGAATTAATAAACCATTTCACCCCAATCAAAAACCCTGTTCTCGTACATTATTTTTCAGACATTTTGTCTGTCGTTTTTGTTTTATACTGTCACTTTGTCGCAAAATTTTCAATTTCCCTGCAACTTTGTCCACAAAAACGGGCTGGAACAGCAATTGATGTAGGAAAAGTGATAAGAAATTAATTGGCATCATAAAAAAATAAAAAAATGATACATACAAAAAATCGTAAAAGAAGAGCAAGACATGCACACTGGACAAACCATTTTGATAATGCCATCCTAGACCTTATGAATGGCTCGCTCCCAGAAATTATTCATAAAGGTATGGTACAAACAACACCTTTGACCAATATTGTCAAGCGTGAGAATGAATTTGATATAGAGATCGCCGTCCCAGGTTTATCGAAAGAACAGATTACCATCAAAGTGGAGCAAGATCAGTTGATTATTTCTTCAGATCAGGAAAGCAAATTAGCAGAAGGAGAAAGCTACTCCAAGAATGAGTTCAACTACAATAAATTTGAGCGCAAGTTCAATCTCGGAGAAAACATTGATCAAGAGCATATCGCAGCCAAGTGTGAGCATGGTCTACTAAAGATTACACTCAAGATCAAAGAAAAGGAAGACACTACCATCAAGGTAGATATACAATAGTTTGTTTATGAGTATTAATATTTAGGGTAGTTCACCCGGGCTACCCAGTTTGTTAGGGCAGCGTGAAGTTTTAATGGGTTAGAATTTTGCGCTGTTTTTTTTGATTGATTAAATGGTTAATAATTTAGTTAGGTGATTAGTGATCCAAGGATCTGCGTGCAAAGGTGGGTTCTTGGTTTTAGATATGCATTTGAAAACACTCACTTATACCATTTGTAGTATAATCTAACTCAAAATATTTAATGGTACAAAACAACATACATATGGATGCCTATTTAAGACTTGCAGAAGAATTTGTACAAGACTTTTTTAATGAAGAATGTGATTGGTCCAAGGTGCCTAGTCACCTATTGTTGATTCGATCGGTCGTAGACTCCGCCTTGCACAGTCTAGAACAACTGGATGAATTGACCAGCACTATGAATAGACAAAAAAACAAAAAACTACTTGTCGAAGATTCAGACCAATATGACCAACTTCATCACCTACTCATCAACGATATTTTTTACATCGCTATGCATTGGTACCTCAATGATGAAGCAACGCAGAATTAACTAGGCTTTAATTCCTCTTCCAGATCAACTCAGGGATATTCTGATCTTCCCCAACGATTCCGGCTGTCTTGAGATTATACACCACAGAGTTAGTCATCTTATCGCTCACCCAACCATGCGTTGCCCATTCCGTATGATGAAACCAACGTTCCACGTCTTTTGGTTTTTGTTCATAGCGCTTACTGACCAGCTCCATACTGTCTTTTTCGTTGATCATAAACCGATCACATGAGTCGTGAATCGTACGCAACATTCTGATCAGTTCCTCAGGTTGCTCGTCGATTATTTTCTGCGTAGCCGCCACTACGAAGCAGGGCCAAGGCGTATGATATTCACCAAGCCTGCGCAAGATGCCTTTATCGACATATGGCTTAGTCGTAAACTTCTCCCAATAAAAAATATCCGTTTCCAGCGCACTTAGAGACTCCAAAGCGCCATCCAGATTTTTGATTACGCTAAACTGTTCTTTGATGATCCTTTTGTCTTTGCTATTGGCGTCGACGATTGCCATGAGGTGAGAACCCGAACCAAATCGGCTGATCGCGTACTGCCTACTATATATATCTCGATAGTTATCAAGATCATTTTTCGCACCCGTGTGGACCCCCCAGATCAGCGGTGTCTTTACATAAATACTGATGATCTTCGAGGCATTCCCTTTGATGATATCCGAGATGATGCCCTCCGTCAGCAGGATACACACATCCACTTCGTCATTCCTCAACGCCTGCGTCATCTGCCCAGTCCCTCCTTTAAAAGTCGTCCACTGCATATCTATCCCCTTCGCGGCAAATTCACCATTCTCCTTCGCGAGATGTATCGGCAAGTTGAAGTGTTCCGGCACACCTCCGATTCTGATTACTTTATTACTCATGTCTATTTATACTACGCTTTTTTCAATAACCATTTATTAGACGAATAGTTTTCCAATTTGGGGTCATCCCGTACAAGAGATAATGGCGCAGCCTTATCTCTTCGTCGGGACCGGGTCGTCCGCTACTACCCCTGGACCTTATTCTCCAAGAGGTTTTATACTATATTGGAGAAGCCGCATGCAGTGCGTCTCTACATGTTCTCCCTATAAAGATCGTCCAGTTTATCGGGATACCGCTACCACCCCTTGCCTCTAACGCGCTCCGCTTGTCGTGCTTTGTCGCCTTTGGCGAGTCGCGAAGATAAGTTAAAGTTTACAGCTGCCTTAACTTGTTCTTTAAACACCTAAGACTCCACTATTTTGTGCAAGCCACCTAAGAAAAATAAACTCTTAGGTGGCTTGTTTTCGTCAATATTGCT
>JALZVN010000398.1 GCA_023299965.1 Saprospiraceae bacterium
TGACATCACAATCGATTGTACAGATGGAAATACAGATTCTAGTAATACTGGGACACCCGTGATAGCTACGCTCCCTAGCAGCACAACATGCAATATAATTGTTGATTTTGAAGATACCGAAACTATAGTTTGCTCTAGTACTAAAAGAATAATTAGACGATGGACTGTAATTGACTGGTGTACCAATCAGCAAATAGAAAATACACAGCGCATAGATGTGGCAGATAATATGGGTCCAATACTTAGCTGCCCAGATAGCTTACAATTTGGGGCAGCAGATGACATGTGTAGTGCAACTATAACCTTTCCAAATATTAATGCAGGCGATGCCTGTGGAACAATAGACAGCATCAATGCATCTTGGGAATTTGGTAGTGGTTTTGGTCCCTTTACTGAGATTCCAGTAGGACAATATACCATGACCTATACTGCCGTTGATGACTGCGGAAATTTATCTGCATGTATAGTTCCCGTTTCCATTATCGATAATGTTATTCCCGTTGCGATATGTGACCTTACTACAACGGTAGGCATTGGGGAAGACCAAATATCTATGATTTGTGCCGACGATATTGATAGTGGAAGTTTTGACAATTGTGAACTCATTCGCAAAGAAATACGACTAGTTGGAGATGAAAATTTCAGCGAATGCATCTCTCTGACATGCGATCAAGTAGGTAGCATTCTGATGGTAGAACTGCAAGTGACCGACCATAATGAACTACAAAATCATTGCACAGTAGAGGTAAATGTATTTGACAAAATAGCACCTGTTATAGAAAACTGTGCAGCAGATATCACGATTAACTGTGATGCTGATCCAAACAATCTTAGCGCTACGGGCTTGCCTATAGTTACAGACAATTGCTCCACAGATATTGACTTTACGGATGCTATAGATCTCAATGCTTGCAATGTGGGCAACATCATTAGAACCTTTGTAGTAGCTGATGATTCTGGCAATACTTCTACTTGTACACAGCTAATAACTTTAGCAGATACGACTGCACCTGTGATTACTTTTTCGGAGGATATCACATTGGTCTGTCAATCTATAAACGATGAAATAGGCAAACCAACTGTAGAAGATAATTGTGGGCAATTTGCCTTTTTCTTTGAGGATCATATTTTAGAAGATTCTGATTGTTTACAACGCTTTGACCGTAGATGGGAAGTGCTCAATATTTGCACTAAAGTAGTCGCTAGCCAAAATCTAAAAATTACCTTAGAAAACGACACGAACCTTCCTATCTTTAGCGGAGCACCCGTATTGATCACCATCAGTTGTTCGGACCCAATACCAAACTTTATCGCTCCTCAAGTCACGGATCTATGTGATACAGATGTACAAATCGCGACAGCAACAGTAGGCGATACAAATGACTGTCCATCTATTCGAAATATTATCAGAATCTATACCGCGACAGATGATTGCGGCAACAGCAATACATTTACGCAGACCATTAGACTGATTGATAATGAAGCCCCAACTTTTATAAATTTTCCAGCGGATCAGACCATCTCTTGCGAAGATTCCGCAACTGATGATCTACCAGCCATCACTGACAACTGTGATGATGCACCTACTATTACTTTTACGGACCAATCCGTACCGGGAGATTGCCAAAATGAAGAATTCATATTCAGAACCTATGTCGCAAGTGACCGCTGCGGCAATGCTACAAGTGGAGTGCAAATTTTTCATTTCGTAGATACCGTCCCTCCTATTATCAGAGGGCAGACGAATGATTTCAGTATTTCATGCGAGTTCCCGATTCCAGTATTTGACTTGGGAGCTATTGATAATTGTGATGACGATCTAGATATAGACATTGTAGATATTTCAGTAGCTGGAGACTGTCCAAATGAAGAAATAATAACTCGAATCAATTCTGTGACCGACGATTGTGGTAATCAGATCTTGGATACAATAATTATTACTGTTTTTGATAATACAGCACCAGAATTGATAGCAACCAATCTAGTTTCAAACCTAAATATATCATGCGAGCAGGACTTGCCAATCATCAACTTCGTTATTACAGACAACTGCGATAATGACATTGCGATTGTCGAATCTAGAGATACCGTTGGAGATGCATGCAACTTCAATATCACAAGGACATTCACTGCCACAGATGATTGTGGCAATGCTCAAGTAGCGACTCAAATGGTCTCTGTATCAGATGATCAAGCACCAATCTTTTTTGTATTTCCCCAAAATCAAGATGTAACTATTTTCAATGGAGAGAGCATTCAAGTGGATGTGATAGACGCAGTAGTTTCCGATAATTGCACAGAGAATCTAGAGATCAATTTCGAAATAGATTTCTTTAGTGATGGAGACCAACCTGCAGCGCCCAACCAAGTAGTAATTGGTGCCAATGCCAGTGGTGTATATCCTCTTGGTATACATACCATCACATTCAATGCGGTAGATGCTTGCGACAATATTCTTCAGCAAAATTTACTGATCTCGGTATTTGACTTCACGCCCTCCTCCGCATGTAACAGTATTACTTTAGAAATAGGAGAAAATAGTTTATTGGCCGTCGGACCAGCACAAGTATTGGAAGATCCAGGAGTCTTATCGCAAGACGACTTGACGATCAATTTTGTCAACCCTTCCAACTTCACTCAAGTAATAGGATCTCAATTGATTTTGGATTGTACCAACCTTGGTCTGAATCAGTACGCTATCGAAATCACTACTCCAGATGGCAACTCAACAATCTGCTCCAATATGATTGTACTGATCGACCCAGATGCAAGATGCGGAGTGCGATCTGATGAGGCCAGCGTGGCAGGTAAAATTTTCAACATACATGGTGAAGCTGTAATCGATGTCGATGTCCAGCTGAGAAATGACAATGAATTGGCTACAGGTACAGATCGTTTTGGCCTTTACCAATTTGATGCTCTGCCTATGGGATCATCATGCGAGATCATACCAGAGAACGATCAAAATCATAGCCTAGGCATTAGCACATTCGACATGGTCCTGATGCAATCACATATCCTACAAGTCAAAAAACTCACCAATCCATATCAGCATATTGCTGCGGATGTTGACCAAAGTGGCGCGATTGATATCCTTGATTTATTAGAGATGCGAAGTCTTATTTTATTTCAGACGCAAAGATTTACAGCTAGTCCATCTTACCGATTTATTGAAGCCAGTCATCAATTCTCAAACCCAAACAATCCTTTGGCAGAGGAGATACCGTCCGTACATATCTGTCAAAACATTGAACAATCCCAAGCAGATATTGACTTCATCAGTATCAAGATTGGAGACATCGATGGAGCTTCATTTAACTTCCAAAACAAGAATGTTTTATCTCAAAGAAGCGAATCTGTTTTCACACTTCAGTATGAAGATGTTTTACTACCAGCGGGTCAGTTAAGCACTATAAATATAAGCGGCACGTTGCATCCAGATATAGTAGCCTTGCAATTTGGCTTAAGTATCAGCAATGCTCAAATCATAAATGTAGAGTATCCAGACAAACTACAAAGCAATATCCATGTCGATCGACAAGATATTCATTTTGCATGGACAAGTTTTGACAAAGTCCTATCAAGTGATATACTCAGGCTCAATATTATACCAGACACGGATATCATGGCAAGCCAAATACTTAGTATTCACACAAAAGAAAACGCGCTAGCTTATAACAACCAAGGTCAGGCTACGTATATACCATTAGAATATTTGTCCATCACTAAAAATGAGCAATCAAATTTTTTAGGTCAAAATATTCCTAATCCTTTTAACCGTATTACGGACATTCCTTTCCAATTAAATCAGGGCGGGATGACCGTCATACAGATAAAAAATCTTGAAGGAAAAATTGTACATTCACATAGCCAATTTTACACTGAGGGATGGCATTCATATCAGTATTCGCACAATGATTTAGCACCTGGTATTTATGTTTATTCACTCACTCAAAATAGCACAACGCAAATAAAGAAAATGGTTATCACCAAGTAACCAAAGAATCGATTAATATTTAAGGTTAATGTTTAGAGGAATCCGAGCTTTCAGTAGTTTGGATTCTTTTTTTTGTGGGTATTCAATAGTCTTTTGGGTGTGCCCCTTTACGCCCAGCTTTCGCGCTCAGCACAGGGTCACGCTATCCGAGACTGCGCGTAGCTCCGGTCCCGAAGAAAAATCGGGACGGCTTCCTTTGGTCGCCTCTCTCCTATCGTTCACACAAAAATATATCACGGAGGTTATTCCTTCATATATTCAAAATCAATACCTCGAATTTATTTATCTTCACAGAAAAAAAAGATGCGTTACCTCTTCCTTTCCATTTGTTTTTTCTTTATTACCAAAGCTACTGCTCAAGATCTACCACTTAGTTACTACTTACCAGATGTACAGTATGATAGTAATATACCAAGCCCCAAAGAGTATCTTGGTTGGCAAATTGGAGATTGGCACATAAGTCATGATTTATTGCAAACGTATCTCAAGGAACTCGCTTCCAAATCTGACAGGGTGTACATAGAAGAGTATGCCCGCAGTCACGAAGGTAGACCACTTATGGGACTCATATTCACCTCTCCAGAAAATCACAAAAACATCGATCGCATAAAGGAAGATAGATTGAAGATAGTTGAGGGTAAAGCCAAAGACAACAGACCTGTAGTTGTTTATCAGGGATATAGTATTCACGGCAATGAATCTAGTGGAGCGAACGCTGCGGTACTGATGGCTTATTATTTGGCTGCAGGACAAAGTGATGAAATAACAGATATGTTGAAAGAGTCTATTATCATCATCGATCCTTGTCTCAATCCAGATGGTCTCAACAGATTTGCTTCTTGGGCCAATACGCATAAAAGTAAATTGTTAAATAGCGATACCAATGGTAGAGAATTTGATGAAGCTTGGCCAGGAGGAAGAACCAATCATTACTGGTTTGATCTCAATAGAGATTGGCTTCCATTGGTTCATCCAGAGAGTATCGGTCGACTGCAGATGTTCCATACCTGGAAGCCTAACATATTGACTGATCATCACGAAATGGGATCTAATAACACTTTCTTTTTTCAACCCGGTATTCCTTCACGAACAAACCCTATCACACCTCAAAAAAATCAAGACTTAACAGCAGAAATTGGAAAATTTCATGCTGCGGAGTTGGACAAAATTGGATCGCTATATTATAGTCAAGAATCTTTCGATGACTTTTACTATGGAAAGGGATCAACTTATCCGGATGTGAACGGATGTATAGGGATCCTTTTCGAACAAGCAAGTTCTAGAGGTCATCTTCGTCAAACGAATAATGGTCTGCTTAGTTTTCCATTTACGATCCGCAATCAAGTAGCTACATCATTGTCTACGCAGCGTGCAGGATACGCATTACGAAAAGACTTAAAACAGTTTCAAAGTGATTTTTACTCAAACACACCCAAGTCTTCTCAGGCATATGTGATCAATGAAACTAAAGACAAATCAAGAGTACACAAGTTTGTACAGCTATTACAAAGACACAAAATCAATGTATATCAAAAAAATGATAATGAATTTATCGTTCCATTAAATCAGCCTCAGCATTTATTGATAGGAACCATTTTTGAAACAAATACCAATTTTAGAGATAGTTTATTTTACGATGTATCCACCTGGACTATGCCATTGGCTTACAACTTGAATGCAAGCAAAAGAAATGGAGTCAACTTTAGCAAATCAGACTTAGTGCCTACGCTTGATCTATCTAAAGAAAATGGCAGCATAAATGGTCAGAGCGATTATGGATATGTTTTTTCTTGGGATGATTATTATAGTCCTAGATTGCTAAATGCACTCTTAACAAAAGGTCTGAGAGCAAGGGTTGCCTCAAAACCTTTTAGCATGATGGTAGAAGGACAAGAACTCAATTTTACCTATGGTACCATCATTGTTCCTGCCCAGAATCAAAATTCATCTTCAAA
>JALZVN010000399.1 GCA_023299965.1 Saprospiraceae bacterium
GCAACTCCCCCACCGATAATGTACCACATAGAATTCCATGGTATCATGGTGTACACTTGAGAAGCTGTCACCACGCCTAACCAGCCGATAAGCAAATAAAAGCATAAAGAGAACCAAGGATACTTATTCAAGAAGAACAGTTTATAAACCGTGCCAAGCGCCACCAAGCCCCAGAATAATGCCATAAAAGCGATCTGCTGCCAGCCTTCCATAAACATTAAAATGAATGGTGTATTGCTACCCGCTATCATGAAGAAAATGCTGATGTGATCTTGACGTTGATAGAAAGTACGATCTGGTGTAAAGTACTTATAATGATAAATAGCAGAACTGCCATATGTAGCCATCACAGTAAATAGAAAAATAGAGATACCGGCTAATCCGATCCAATTTGTATACTGAGAACAGTAATATATATAAGGAAGAAAAATAATAACTAAAACTCCAAAACCAATTCCATGTGTAATAGCGCTCCATCTCTGATCAGAGCGTTCAAGGGAATCGGCGATATAATTAGTTTTAGTATTCAATATTTTTAAACAGTTTAATAGTAGCCAAATATAGTGCGATGAAACTCAGTAGCATGATGACGTGACACACGTCATGATAGGTAAACCACCTGTTTACACCGATTCTATTGATTTGGAAATAGGGAATGATACTCGATATCAATAACGTATACAGCACCCAATCCGTTCCCTTAGTTTTGTATTTTACTAGACAAAAAATCAAAATAGGGATAATCATTATAGCTGCAGCCATATTATGAAAGATCGCATAGCTAAAGTGATTGTACCAAAACGCCAAGCCTATGAATACGGGTAGCATCCCTATAGAGACCCACTGGAGGCTTTTTATTAGAATAGGTCGAGCTTTGCCTTGCAACATTTCGATCACTCCTAGCTGGAGCCAAAACATAGTAAATGGAGTCAATACACGCGCAGGATATTTGCCCATCGGACCGAGCTGAGGCAAAAACCCATGCCCCATCAGACCCCCTAACAATGTCAGTACAGACATCCACAAAAAGAAGCGCGCAAAAAATGCCTTCCCCCGAGCAGGAGAAGGCATTTTAGATATTTTTATATAAAAGTAAAAGCACACAATCGCAAGTATAGTATCTGTCAAAACCGTCACTGGCTCAGACAAAGTCACCCCCAATATATCGATCGTAGGATGTGCCATTTTCTATACATTATGCACTTGTAGCAATTTTATTTTTAGCTCTCTTTCTATCCGTTTCCTTCAAGAAGATCTTTCTCAGACGCATAGAGTTTGGTGTCACCTCTACATACTCATCTCCTTGGATATACTCCAATGCTTCCTCCAAAGTAAACAATACTGGTGGCGGCAACTTCACTTTGTCATCCGCTCCAGAACTTCTCATATTCGTCAGCTTCTTCGTCTTCGTCAAGTTGATCACCAAATCACCAGGCTTGATGTGTTCTCCTACGATTTGACCTTCGTATATATCTTGATTAGCCGGAACGAAAAACTTTCCTCTCTCTTTTAGATTAAACATAGAGAACGGAATAGACTTTCCAGTCTCCATACTGATCAATGATCCGTTTTGACGACCTGGGATATCCCCTTTCCAAGGCTGGAATTCTTTAAATCTATGATTCATGATCGCTTCACCAGCAGTCGCTGTCAACATGAAGTTTCTCAATCCTATGATACCTCTTGATGGTATTTCAAATTCGCATAGCATACGATCTGCCTTTGGCTCCATAGACAACATGATCCCCTTACGCTTAGTGATCATCTCAATCGCCTTACCAGAATAAATCTCCGGCAAATCAATTGTCAATTCCTCTACTGGCTCATGCTTCTTTCCGTCTATCTCTTTGACGATTACTTGCGGTTGTGAGATTTGCAATTCATACCCCTCTCTTCTCATCGTCTCTACAAGTACAGACAAGTGAAGCACCCCTCTACCAAATACTTTAAAAGCATCTGCTGTCGCTGTTGGCTCTACACGCATCGCAAGATTACGTTCTGTCTCAGACTCCAATCTTTCTTTTATATGACGAGAAGTCACAAACTTTCCATCTTGTCCAAAAAACGGACTATCATTAATTACGAATTGCATACTCATGGTAGGCTCATCGATAGCAATAGATTGCAGCTTTTCTGGATTCTCAGCGTGCGCAATCGTATCACCGATTTCAAAACCCTCGATACCTGTCACCCCAAATATTTCACCCGCCTGAACCTCTTTTACTTCCTTCTTTGCCAATCCATTAAAAACAAATAGACTCTTTACTTGATGCTTCTTGTTCACTCCTTCTGCATCCATCAAGGTAACGTACTGTCCTACTTTGATCTCTCCTCTCTCCAATCTACCGATCGCGATACGACCTGTATACTTTGAGAAATCAAGAGACGTCACTAGCATCTGCGTATTTCCTTCCTCTATTTTTGGAGCAGGGATATGCTTTACGATAGTATCTAATAATGGTACAATATTATCAATCGGCTTATCATGATCATAGTTCATCCAATTGTTCTTTGCAGAACCATAGATTACTGGAAAGTCCAATTGCTCCTCCGTAGCATCCAAGTTAAACATCAAATCAAATACCGCTTCGTACACCTCTTCTGGGCGACAGTTTTCTTTATCAACCTTATTAACTACTACGATAGGCTTCAATCCGATTTCCAATGCTTTTTGCAGCACGAATCTCGTCTGCGGCATCGGTCCTTCAAATGCATCTACCAGGAGTAGTACACCATCTGCCATGTTCAAGACACGCTCTACCTCTCCTCCAAAATCACTGTGACCAGGAGTATCGATAATGTTGATCTTTGTGTCTTTATAAGTGATAGAGCAGTTCTTAGAAAGGATAGTAATCCCTCTTTCTCTCTCCAGATCATTACTATCCATGATCAGCTCACCTGGCTTTTCATGATCGCTAAACAGTTGTCCAGCGTGAAGCATTTTGTCTGTCAATGTAGTCTTGCCATGATCTACGTGCGCAATGATGGCAATATTTCTGATGTCTTGCATAATTGTTAATTGATGCCCAGAAGGCATTTTTCTTCAAAAGAAGCACAAAGTTCCCCTTTTATTACCGATTTATCAAGGCTTGTATGAATTAATCACATACGTAATATATTAGTTTGCATATGCCGACATATACCACTTTATGTGTTGCCATAGCGCCTTTGTGCCATATGCATTTCATACGTTATTTAGGTATACTTAGTTATAACTTGGTATATCAGGGGCCAACCACCCCGTAGCAGGCTTGCTACGGTTCTGTCATTATCGAGGTCCACTGGACCTCGATTGCTGCGCACCATTCCTTCAGGTCGCTACGTTCCATGACTCGCAGGTCTGCTCGGCCCTGCATCATACAGCTGAAAAAGGCTGATGACTTGGTCTTCCTCCCCCATCCTACTTCCGCTAAAAAAGCTATAGTAGGATGGAGTCGTCACCATTTCACATCGCTTGTCCGGGAAAATGGAAAGTTGAAAATGGAAAATTGAGAGTGGAGAACTAAAAGTTACGTATTCTTATATTCGCTAAAATCGATAAGCCCTTTCCACTTTGTTTGCATGATACACACATAGGGCAACACGCTTATTCTTCAATCAACTTAATGATTTCTTCCTCTACGAGAAAAATTTCACTACCAAAGACAACTTGTTCTATTTGATGATTCTTGTTAAAAACAACAAAATAAGGAGTACCTCTAACGCCTAAGGAAAGTGGCAAAATTCCAGTCCATCCTTCCATTTCAGAAATATTATAAGGTGATTTTATATTTTTAGAAAGGCTCGATTCTTTCCAAAGCGCTATGTTTTCGTCTAATGTATAATAAACAACTGGAACGCCTAAAGCAGCATACTTATCATTTAGAACATTTACTTTAGGAGCAACCTTAGAACAAGCTCCACATCCAGACATCCAAAAATATAATACAAACGCTTGTCCTTCTAACTCATTAAATGACCAATTAGATTGTTGTAAATTTACTAGTGGAACGTCAACTATTTTTTGTCCTATACTAGGGTCAGCCTTATATTTAATAGTTCTAGCGATTTTCTGATATGATGGAGAATCCCCAAAATTTGGTTCTAGTATTTCCGCTAATTCAATCTTAGTTTCTTTTTTCATTTCTACATTCGCCAGATAATTTAAAGAAAGACCAGAAGTAGGATGCTTCTTAATGTAGTCTACTATGTACTTAGTATATTGATCTATATGCTCACTTCGAGAAGTTGATTTCTCGCGTAAATATCTATAATAATATTGGTTAGCTCTTCCCTCTTTGTTTATGCCGTCAGGATTTTCAAGATAAAAACGATAAGCATTACATTTAGACAAATAAAAATCTAATCTTTTAGTCTCTGGCGTAACCCAAAATCGCTCAAACATTATTCCAACCGTATCAATGAAAAAATCAAAATCGATTGTTTCCGTCGGCGAATTCATTTTAAATACTATGGTTTGGTCATCTACATGTTCAGGATTGAATTGAGGATAGTTAGAAATCTCTACAGGCGTTTTTGAACTACAGTCCGGTTGGTGGACATAAATCTCAACTTGTGCGTGAGCATTCAAGATATAACAAAGCAAAAAAAAGTAAAACAAATAATATTTCATAAAATTCCGTTAAAAGTATAAACTACTCATCATATAGTATAAATAGTCTATTTATAATAGATCCATTAAGTAATGGTTCGGTAATGTTTATTAAATACTAAATCACTTCCTACTCACATGACTGAGTTGTCAATGCATTGTGCAACAATTTGCTTTTCCTTCACAATACATTGTTAATCAGTGATTTAGCATTTATTACCGAACCATTGTTAAAGCTGTATTTAAATCAAATTATTCATCTACTTTGAATCCGCTTCGTAGCAGCCATCTCCACCAACATGACAACAACCATCGGATCCTCTTTCCCAATAACAATTTTTACAATGCGTTCCACCTCCGCTACCGCTAAGCTCTTGACCTACAGAAACAACTTCAGCTCGAACAATAACAGAAAGGACTTCTAATATATTAGTATCATCCAATACTTTAAGATTATCATCTTTATGAGACCATCCTCTTAAGATACCGTCCTCAAAAACAGTGTAGTCAATTAAAGATTGCTTGGTAGAAGCATTTAATTCAGTTATAACTCGATTTTCAGAGGTTTGAAGCAGAACAGTTAACTCTTTAGTGTTTTTTGGTCCGTTGTAAACACTTCGTTGCTTTACAACAGTCTCCATTTCGACTGTATCTTCTAATGCATCTTCCTTTGCACAACTTGAGAAGACAAAAGAAAAAGACAACATTAAAAATATAACATAAAAAGATTTTTTTAAAATTTTGCTTGATATGAGAACCGCCATTTATTAAAGGTAGGCAATCTATAACCTTATATGAATTGTTGGCCAAACAATGATCATTAATTGTTTTTCATTCTACAAAATATTTCTATTAACAGAAACTATTATTGCACTCTAGGTTTGTAACCTTTTATAAATATAATATAATTTTGCAAATTAAACGTAAATGTCAAACATAATTCTCTTTTGCGTGCACTATTCAATATCAAAAGTTTTTTTTGGATAAAAAGACAAAATTAATTTTAAATGGAAATCTAGTACATTTTCAATACTTTAACCAGCATTGCGAAATACTCCTTCACTGACCTTGTCGATCCTTTTGACTTTATTTTGAACGCGTAATCTTTGGCTTAGAAAGCTAGTCATATTTTATTGCTAAGTATGCGAATAAACAAGAACAATCAATAGAATTAGCAGATTTACCAGATCGCCTTCTACCAATGACTATTGCCGCAGCAAGTTTGTTCTCAAATAATGCAGCATCCAAATATAATAGACCTCCCCATCCTACTTCCTCTGAAAATAGCTGAAGCAGGACAGAGTCGTCACTATTACACATCGCTTGTTCGGGGAAAAAGCAGAAAATGGAAAGTGGAGAAGCGAAAAGCGGAATTTGTTTATTTGTTCATCTGCAATGTATAAACAAAGCTACTCTACTCTTTATAGATCCATGATAAAAAAGTTCTTTCACAATTGATTTGCCTTGTACTTTGTATAATCAAAACCTTTCATGTCCGAAATACCATACTGCTTAAACCTCAAAGTTGCAGAAGCCTCATCTCCATAAAAAAAAATGAATATCTAGTCATAATCATTCGAAGATTAAAAATTAGCCCCCTTCTAAAACTTGAACACCAATCCTGCAGAGCCTCCAAATAGGTTATAGGTCTGATCAACAGTATTAGCGCCATGAGAAATACTATTTGGTATCCATCTATAACTAGGTCCAATATGCAATTTTATACTATTTCCTATTGATCGCTCTATCCTCGTACTCCCTCCTATCGAAATACCTACTTTATTTCTCAACACTCCTTCCGCTCCTAGTGATTGAAATTCTAGTTGTTCTGACAACACAAATCCACTTCCTTTCAAACTAATATTAAAATAAGGACCCGCCTCAAATTTAAAATTCCACTCCCCTACTCCATGATTATAATTAAGCAAAACAGGAATGTCCACAAACCGATATCTATTGATTCTTGTTAATCGGGTATCTTGCTCAAATTCTTGAGTGACTCTCCCATTAATGTCTATCAAAGAACCTGCTAAATTGGGCACTTGAAATTCAACCCCATCTACATCTATAGTTGTATTCACGGACTCTACAAAATTTAATCTTTCTACGATTTGCGTAAAAGATAAACCAGTGGCAACACGAAATTTTCCTTTCTTTAAAAAATCAACCAATATCTCAACCTGGGTAGTTTCTAAAGGTGTTTCCGTCAAGTCTCTAATTTGACTCAAGGTATTGTCCATACTATTTTTAGGAGATAGAACTCTGTTTGTAGTATACACATATGCGTTTAGTCTGACACTAGGTTTAAATTTATTTCTAGACACTTTACCATCTGATTTGAACGCAAACTCCGATCTCACAAAATCATAAATATACTCAGCATCAAATTCTTCAATAGGAGGTATAGATAAATAGTCAAGATCATAAGCCTGTTGAGGCTCAAGACTTGATTTTAAGTCCACTTGCTCAACTTCATCGGACTCAAGATACATGGATGACTGAGTTAATTTTGTAGGTGTTACAGACATGATACTTTCATCCATCAAAGAATAGTTATTTATAAAACTACTTTTAGTCGCAACAAAAGTGTTAGAAATATTTGGTCTAATTTCTAATTTGGTTTGTCTATTTTTTGCCGAAGATATTGTTTTGAATTTCGGAACTGCTTGTTCTAATCTCTTCTTAGAATTTAGATATTCCTCCTCTGGTTTAGATTCTTCTATATTGTTAACCTTATTTGAAGCGACACTAGTTACTGACTTTATACCTTCTAATTTCGGCTGAGAAAGAGACAATTGATTTTCTGCTCCTAGCTTAATGACATTATTACTAATACCAAAATTACTCTTAAGAGAATACATGCCTATCATGAAAAAAATAGATATTCCACTTATCAACAAAAAAAACGTAAAGCCTCTTTTCTTTTTTTTCTTTCGATTAAGTTGATCGACTTTAGGCTCAAGAGCACTCCATAATTCCATGTAGTCTTGATCCGCATCATGATTTAACATATTCGTCCTTACCTGATTTGTAAACTGTCTCCAATTCATACGGCGCGATCAATTTTAATATCAGTTAATAAAATCCTCTTTTGTAAAAGTTTCCTCGCCCGTAAAAGGTGAGAACGAGAGGTAGCCTCTTTGATGCCCAATTGCTTTGATATTTCTGTATGAGAATATCCTTCAATTACGAACAAAGAAAAAACCAATCTTTGTGCCTCAGGTAAGTTTTGTATAAAATCAATAATATCCTTGGTGTGCAAGCTATCATAAACTTTGGGTGCAAGTACAAATGGCTTACATATTGCTTCATCTGTCTTTGTAAATCGTTTATGTTTCTTTATCCACGCCAAAGCGCATCTCACAGTAATCATTCGCATCCACCCTTCAAAAGATCCTTTGTCACTATAAGATTCAATCTTTGAAAAGATAATCATAAAGGACTCTTGCAATACATCCTTGGCACTAGTCTTATCAATGACATAGAGATTGCAAGTAGAACGCAGCCGTTCAGAATAGCGTTTAACTAATTCAAACTGTGCTTTCTTATCGTACTTTTGACAGCCCTTTATGATATCATTTAAATGCAATGGATAGATTTCTATTTTTATTGGTGCAATATTGAAAAGATTCCTTCTACGGGATATAAAGTATCGTCTTGAATGTATCTAGGATTATCAGACTCGCCTTTAAAGCGCCCCTTAACAAATCCACCGACATCGTCAAATTGAGTAACCTCAAATTCATCCATAGTGGTCGAACGAATCTCAAAATTAAAGAGGTTGAAATAGTGTGCAAATTCGTTTCTATTTGCATAGTTCCCTATCGTAGTGCCACCTAATTTTAAATCGATTGCATTTGGCAAACTGTCTTCATCTGCACTAAATATACTGCCATCCACTCTCCCCGTTATACCAGTTTGGACTTGTCTTTCACCATTAATAACTACATCTAAGAATGACCCGTCTAATTCAGGTTCTTCGTATTTAACCTTGAATCTACCAAAAACGGTACGTGAACTTGCTGTCACATTTTGAGGATCTGACTGTATTTGTCCTGAAAATTCTCCTTCAATAAACCCATTCTCTTCAAACCTAGTCAATCTAATAGAATGCGGACTCCCTCTGAACCATGAAAAACTATCCCCTCCTAAAGCCATATTTGCTTTTGCAAAGGTTCTTCCATCAAAGGTCATGTCTCCAGAATAATCCCCTACGCCTTGTGGTGCATGTATATTCATTGTAAAAACATTTGATCCAGCGCCACCAGTAGAATTATCAGTAGTAGCGCGAATTTGTATGACTTCAGGCGATACAAATTCAACTTTAGTCATTTGAATATCACTTAAGAACTTCCATTGCGATCCAGTAATATTATGGAAATATAGATACTCTTCTTCTTCTGGGTGGCATACCTCATAGTCATCTATCCAAATAACCCCTAATTCATTAAACAAAAGTATCTCTTGCGAAACAGCCTGATTTCGCAGATCTAATATTTGAAGTTTTTCAATCTCTTCATCTTCATTATGATAAAAGAATACTTCAAAGGGCTGTTGATTTATTTCATAGAAATATAACCCTTGATTTGTCTCTACTTTTATAAGAGTATTTCTAACATCAGCTCCTCCACAAGTCATATGTCCTGGAATTACAGAAAAGCGCGGTCTTACATCTAATATCTCAGTATAATCCAAAGTGAACGATAAATCTGCTTTTGAAAATATTGGATCTAGGTCCGTTGACCAAGTTATACCATTTACTATGGCTCCAGTACAAATGCTAAGCTCTTGATTGGCAGGTACAATTCCTGATACTACTCCATTCGCATCTGTAAAATCTGACATTACCCCTGACATTCGTGATTTAATAAATACTTCCAAGCCTACAATCGGACTACCCGTTTCATTTGTAAAGGACAGACACATAGTGGTAATTTCTGCTGGGAGATCGCAAATCCAAAAAGTAAAGTGAGTTACTGATCCTGTATATACCCCATTTTCTAAAACAGCTACTCCTTCCTCCACCCATTTGCCCACATCCTCATTAAAATACCACAATGGAATAGTACTGGGTGCTTCATCTAATAAACGCTCAGGCACCGGAATAGATATTGTCGCCGGAACACCTTCTGCCAATTGTAACTTTCTGTTATCATCGCTATATAATTCAACAGAAAGCATAGCAAAATTGAATAATCCTGTTTCTGAGAATGAATCCGTAGGGCGAATACCGCTTAGATCTCCTGGCATCTCGGTAATAGTTCTGGTATCCGTTGGGTCTAAAACTTTTGCAAATACATTTACATTTCCAGAATAAGCTCCACCTCCAGCATAAACGATTCCATTTGGATCAAAAGAAATACTTGCTCCGCCTTCTACTTCTATGAGAGCACTATCAACACTATTATAAGAGTCTGTTAATTTTTTTGGAATTAGATTAATTTTTATTCTAGCAATTCCTCCTTCGTCAGGATAAATGGTTCTGCTACCATTGATATAACCGTCAACACTAGCTTTAATAAGAGTTCCTTCAGCATTTAAAGTGGCGTCACCGATTGAAAACAGTCCACTGTTATCTGTGATAGATTCGTGATCTTCAACTATTATTCTAACACCTTCTAATGGCTCATCATTTTCGTTAAGGATCTGACCAAATATAGAAGAGGTAACCGCCTGATAAGGAGGCGTATACCCCTCTAACAGAATAGGTGCTTCGGTACTGATAAGCATAGGATCTTCTACAATTGTTTCATCTTTTCTACAACTAGCAAAAAGAAATAAGACAAGTCCAAAGTATAATACAATATTGGATTTCATTTTTAATGTTTTGATTTGAATTGAAAACGCGATCGATCTTAAGCGTGTTTACATTAATAAGAGAATCTGAGATCTCGTTTTGTTGCAGTTAGTAAAAAATAAAGTACAAGCATATTCGATCCAAATGAGTAGTCAGCCCCTTAATAATAAGCATGGATTAAGAATTGAAAAAGTCTTTTAAAGAAAATATGTTTAGTGACGCATTATTTTCTAATCTTTGTAAGCTACTTAGCAAAAAAAAGATAAATTTCAACGATTATTAAAAAGCAAAGTATTTATGACATAGCACTTTATCCAAAGTATATCTCTATAAATCTTCGAACTAGGATAAAATCAAATTTAAATTTGTATAAATTTTGGAAAAATTCTATTTTAGATAATCAACTGTGTTAATAGGAATAGTCTAAAGTAAATTGTTGACCTTAAATCTCACAAAAGCATAGCCATTGTTATCCCCAATCCCAAATTGCTTAAACCCCAAACTTGCAGAAGCTTCATCTCCATAAAAAAAATTGAATATCAAATTGTAATCTTCTGATGATTGATGAGCTTGATAAAATTGTTCCACTGCTTCATATTTTAATGTATCTAAGCCAGCATTCATAAAACCTATATTCTTAGCCACAAAAAGCTCTTGAGCTACATGCTCTTTTAAAGTTTTTACTCTAGGTACACCTACCCTATAGATGGTTCGGTATAGATAAGTCTTAGTTCTTTCTTCAATTTTATCTTTAATGTATTGTTCGCCTGTCCAAAAATGCGGCACACAAAAATGTCTACTTACAAAAGCATGCAATTTGAACTTGCTGTCAAAGTCTGTGGTATAAAAATTGGTCCAAGCTCCCTGCTGATCATCCGCGATATTAAGTACTACATTTATCTCTTCAGACATGTCAACCATCTTTGCATTGACTTGTCTAATCGTTTCCTCCATAATAGACTCCACATCCAAGTGCTCTAGTTCTTCTATTTTTTTTAGAATATGTTCCTTTGCCATTGGATTAAATCCTGCGATGGGCAATGCCATGTCCTGGTCGGTGTCTCCTATCAATAAATGGAGATACGATCGAAATCGATCTTTAGAAACCGGCTGTTGATAA
The DNA here is from genome assembly GCA_023299965.1 of Saprospiraceae bacterium. GTDB lineage: Bacteria > Bacteroidota > Bacteroidia > Chitinophagales > Saprospiraceae > JALZVN01. Next base: position 11,509 of record JALZVN010000399.1, read on the forward strand.
AAAATTTTTATATCAGAAAGGATTGGGCGTAGCTTAAATTTCATATTAACTCTTCATTATTAACTGCAAACCAAATATATAAAACATTTTAATTCCCCAATTAAAAGCACAATGCTTAACTTTATTCCAAATTGAATTCAAAAGTAAAGATATCAATATGA
>JALZVN010000400.1 GCA_023299965.1 Saprospiraceae bacterium
GTTATTTGCCTCCATTAAATGAATAATTTAAAGTAACCACGAAATTGATTCCTGGTTCGTCCGCAAAGTAACGCAAACTATTTAAATAATCGCGATAATTAGTGTTAAGAAGATTTTGCACAGCAATGCTGCCACTCAGATTTTTCCACTTTGCATTCCACGTGGCATTTAGCAGGAAGTATCCCTCTGGTGCATCTCTAAAATCAAAAATCTCAGAATCAATCGTGACGACCTCTGATCCGTTTATGATCTGCGCAGGAGTCACCGTGCGGGGCGCATTGAATTGACTAAAAGTATAGCTAGGTTGAATGCTAAATTTGGACTCGGTAGTGCCTAAAAAAGAAGGCGCCTGCCAAGCGAATTTGTAATTCAGACGGATCGGTGGTTGCTCAATCAAGGCTTCATTGTCTTCAATATTTCTTGACCATAAATAACTCAATGCAAAGGTGCCTTCTGTCGCTTGGCTCCAGTCTTGTTGCCATGTAAAATCAGCTCCAAGAAACAAAGCATTCGTCTGCTCAAAAATAAATAAAGGCAATGGACCAAAGAGCGTACCCGTCACGCCAACGGGTCGATCATAAATATAGTTTTCCAAATAGTGCCCATAAGCAGTCAAAGTGATTTTGCTCTTATCTTTTTGGGTTGTGAGTTCATTGATAAATTTGTACCCTACCTCTGGAGACACATTGCTGTCCGCTAGGAGAGTCACCCCATTGGATACGATCTCGCCTTCGTTGTTTGTCTGGTAGCGCAACAACCCGAAGGTCGCAGCAAATCCTTGCTGACCAAAACTATACAACTCCGCTACATTGGGTGTCCGCCATGCGGTTCCAATATTGGTTCGGAAAGTGGTGTTGTCAGAAATCTCTTTAATGTACCCAAAAGAGGCAGTCACATTAGAAAAACTATAATCATCTCTAAATATTTCTTGACTCGTCTCTCGACCTACTATTTTATTATTTTCAAAATCAACTCTAAGTCCTAGCTCAAAAGTGTTCTTTTCTATTTTAAGATTTTCGATAGCAAAGGCGCTGTAGCGTGTACTGTTGTAGTTGGGGATAAAAGCAGTCGTAAAAGTACCAGGATTATTGTCATTATTTTGAGTGTACAATTGAACACCCACGATGCCTTCTAGTTTGTTCCAGTCAGGATGCGTCCACTCGATTTGATAGTCCCCCGTGATGAGGTCAAGATCGATGATGGGAGCGTCTGCATTTCTACGTACATCAAATTCTTGTCGCTTGTTCAGTTGCCTTCCTGCGCGAAAAGTAAGATTGCCATGATCAGAATACCACCAGTTTATTTCCGCCTTTCCAAAGTGATGTTGCGTCTGCTGATTGGGCTCGCCAATAGCGTATGAAAAAGGTTGTACAAATGTAGGTACATCTGCTTCAACGGCTCTAGCAAAAGCATTGCCGCTATCTGCCACAGCAGACCTAAGCAAAGCCAAGTCTTGATCTACAAAACTATAGTACAACTTAAAATCCCACTTCTCCGCATAATAACGTATGCCCGCATTGGCACCCAATTCTTCTTTTCCCGTATTGGTCAATGAATAATCAGGCGCAGATAGATCACCGACTTTCTGAAACTTACCGCCGAAGTAATAACTCAATTTATCTGTCGCTTGCCCTGATTCAAAGCTAGTCCCAAAGCCTTGTCCATTGGTTTGATAGCTCGACTTGATATTAGTGTAGAATGGCTCATTAAGATATAGCGGGTTAGGCTTCACGCTGATCGCACCGCCCAGTGCCTCAGGACCGTATCGCACTCCCGCAGCCCCTTTCAGAATAGTAACATTGTGCGAAGCTGTTATGTCTATCTCAGGGGCATGGTCATTGCCCCAATTTTGAAAACCATGCTTCAGATCATTGTTCAACACAGAAATTCTATTGCCATACAAACCGTGTATCACAGGCAGCTGCACATTAGTACCTGAGGATACAACGGTGACACCTTCCACTCCAGCTATCGCATCGCCAAGGGATTGTGGGGAGAGACTATTCAGCTGCTCTTTATTTATGGATATTTGCGCTAGACTTTCGGTGCCTTCCTCTTTGATGCGTTCTGCTTCGATGGTCACTGCACCCAGATGCACCACGTCCTGCGTTAGATATATATGTGGAGACTTTCCGTGCTTATGATGATCCTCACACTCCGAGTCACAATACCCAAAGCAGGATACAATCAAAGTGTTATCATCAGTACACAGATTTTCTATGATAAAATATCCTTCAATATCACTCAAAACTACACGCTCTGTACCCTTCACTTTGACGGTCACGAATGGAATCGCTTCTTTAGTTTCCACATCAAGTATCGTCCCCTCTACAGAAAAGGTGCAATCCTCATTTTGAGCATATAGTCCAACGGACATACCTAAGAGCATGAGGATCAAAAACAAACTAGAGTGTACTTTCATTTTGGTTACCGCCACTTATTAAATCGAACGTATTATAACATTCCGTAATTTCATTATTATTTGACATCTAAGGTAGAAAGAATGTCAGAAAAACACCTCTTTTGCTACCTAAATGGGTATAACAAGCTAAATCCCCAAATGGCTACTAATAGCAGTAAAAAACAGCAATATATATCTGCTTGTCTCCTTACAAACAAAAAAAGCCCAACCAATCAAGGTTGAGCTTTTTTTGAATTGCTCTAAACAAATCGTTATCTGATATTAAACGAATTTCGCTTTGTAGTCAATAACACTTTGGTTCACAATCTCCATAGCAGTCTTCTTATCTTGAAATTCCTCAACTACAACAGTTTTGTTTTCCAATTTCTTATAATCCTCAAAAAAGTTTCTCAACTCCTTAAAGAAGTGTGCAGGCAATTCTGTGATATTTTGGATATGATTTACCGACATATCATTCTCTGCTACTGCGATAATTTTATCATCCATTTCTCCCACGTCCATCATACGCATCACACCGATCACACGCGCCTCTACGAGACACATCGGCTGCATGTGGATTTGCGAAAGAACCAAGATATCCAATGGATCTTGATCATCACAGTAAGTCTGTGGTATGAACCCATAATTAGCAGGGTAGTACATGGACGCATAGAGCACACGATCGAGCTTCAATAGCCCCGTCTCCTTATCCAATTCATATTTTGCACGCGTATTTTTCGGGATCTCTATGATGGCATTCACCGTCTTTGGAGTGTTTTTTCCAGGTGAAACATCATGCCAAACATTCGTCATAGCTTTTTGTGTAAAAGTAGTCATAAAAGTAATTATAATTCGTAAAGTGTAGGTGTTACAATAACCGTGCAAAGATGCGCAAACCTACTTTTATAAAAGACTAAAATTCAAACTTTTAACACTAAAAAAATCCTTCCCAAGGGCGGCAAACGCTATTCTGCTTTTGCGTTTTTTTGCCAAACATTAGTCGCTCAATTAGGCATTAATAAGATTTAAAATTTCTGT
>JALZVN010000401.1 GCA_023299965.1 Saprospiraceae bacterium
TATATAGCTTGATCTTTCTGATTTTACAGCTACTCATAGACGCCTTCACTTTTCCCAATGTAAATGGTATTTCTAAGGTCGCAGTTAGCATTTCGATAGTATTTATCTCTCTCTTTTTTATGATGGTGTTGACCTTGAGTGTGTTCACTATAGAATAATTCAATTTTTTGTGCTAGGGATAGTAAGAGAGCCAGAGAGCATTCCGATAGGATGCGACCGCAGCTGTGCGCTAGCACCGCAATGAACATGGAGCTCTGCATAGCCCGACTCCGAGCCCTCAACCAAGGCAGCGCTCGGAGCGTATGCCATGGTTGAGGGCTCGGAGGAGCACCCAAATCAATATTATATAGATTATACTACTACCAAAATGTGAGGTGGAGATAAAAAGTATTATCTTCGCGATATGGACGAAAGGGTAATAATTTTAGATTTTGGATCGCAGTATACTCAACTTATTGCGCGCAGAGTCAGAGAGTTAAATATCAGAAGTGAGGTATATCCGTATAACAAGTATCCGATTGAAAATCAGGATAAAATACAAGCAGTCATTCTTTCAGGAAGCCCTTTTTCTGTTTTAGAAGATGATGCATTACCTGTTGATTTAGAGCCTTTTTTAGGAAAAAAACCAGTCTTAGGTATCTGTTATGGTGCTCAGTATCTTGCACATACCTTAGGAGGTCAAGTAAAGAGATCCGAGAAGAGAGAGTACGGAAAAGCAAATTTAGCAAGTTTTGCTATGGCAAATGATCCATTTGTTAAGGATGTAGAAGCGGGATCTCAGGTGTGGATGTCGCATGGTGATACGATTTTTGATTTACCAGATACTTTTGAAGTATTGGCGAGTACTAAGGATGTACATGTGGCGGCCTATAAGGCGAAGGAAGATAGCTATGATGCACCCGTTTACGGTATCCAATTTCACCCAGAAGTGACACACTCTTTGCATGGGAAGCAGATGCTAGAAAATTTCTTGATCAATATCGCGGGTTGTGCGCGTAACTGGACTGCGGCTTCCTTTATAGAAAGTACAGTAGCGGAGATCAAGCAGAAGGTAGGAAGTGATGAAGTCTTGATGGCTTTGAGTGGTGGGGTAGACTCGACTGTTGCAGCTATGCTTATACATAGAGCTATTGGAGATCAGTTGTCTTGCTTTTTTGTGGACAATGGTTTACTGCGCAAAAACGAGTACGAAGAGGTATTGGCATCTTACAAGGATATGCAGCTCAAGATTAAAGGGGTGGATGCACAAAAGGAATTCTATACCGCCTTGAAAGGAATAACTGACCCAGAAGGAAAGCGCAAAGCAATCGGTAAGACTTTTATAGATGTATTTGATAGCGTATCCAAAGATAATGAGCAGGTCAAGTGGTTGGGGCAAGGAACCATATATCCAGATGTTATTGAGTCGATTAGTGTTTCTGGACCTGCAGTGACAATCAAGTCTCACCATAATGTAGGAGGACTTCCGGATTACATGAAACTCGATTTGGTAGAGCCTTTAAGAATGCTTTTTAAGGACGAAGTTAGAGTAGTAGGAAGAGAGCTCGGAATCAAAGCGAGTATTATTGACAGACATCCTTTTCCAGGTCCAGGATTGGGTATCCGAATATTGGGCGACATCACGCCTGCAAAAGTGGCGATACTCCAGGAAGCGGATCGTATATATATAGACAAACTCAAAGAACACGGTTGGTATACCAAAATTTGGCAGGCTGGCGCTGTATTGCTTCCTGTATTTTCTGTAGGGGTTATGGGCGATGAACGCAGTTATGAGCAGGTTGTCGCTTTACGTGCAGTCAATTCTAGTGATGGGATGACGGCAGAGTGGAGTAAGATTCCATATGAATTGCTTGCAGAAATATCAACAGATATAATAAATAATGTAAAAGGAATAAATAGAGTAGTTTATGATATCAGTACTAAACCACCTTCGACTATTGAGTGGGAGTAAGCTTCTTATATGCTGCTTAATTCTTCCGTTTTTGTTTGCTTGCGGCGGTGCCAAAAAAGTAATTCAAACACCAACAGTGCCCCAAGTTTCTCAATCCGACACGAAGGTAGATACCGTCGTTTGGGTGGAAGATACAAGTGCGCCAGATCCTATTTTTTCTGACGAAGTCGGGCAGGAGGGAGCAGGCGAGTTGCTAGTTGATGGTGGAGTAAATGTGCCTTCCTCTGAAAAATTGAGTTCCTATAATATTTCTGTTTTATTTCCATTTTATAGTGCAGCCTACAATCCAGAAAATGATCGTTCTCGCAATAAGTCAAAGCGTGCCGTTCAGGTTTATGGAGGTATGCAATTAGCGATTACAAAACTTGAAAAAGAAGGAGTCAAAATGAATATCAATGTTTTTGATACCAAAGGGCAGACTTCAACAACCAATGAATTATTGCGCAGAAGTGATGTCTATTCTTCGGATGTGATCTTTGGTCCGTTTCGATCGGATAATTTGAAATTAGGTGCTGAGATTGCGCAAGAAATTAAAAAACCTTTTATCTCTCCGATGAATCCGTCCAATAAAATCGCTGCTAATAACCCGTTTTTTATCCAAGTTAAACCTGGGTTAGAGGCTCATTGTCAAGCCATTACTGATCATCTATTAGAGAGTTACAAACCAGTCCAGGTGGTCTTAGTAGTAAGAGATAAAGTAGGAGAGAAGGAGCGACTGCAGATTTTTCAAGATGCGTTAACGGCTAGTGGTAAAGCAGAGAAAGGAGAAAAATTTAGAGAATATTTAGTGACGGACTACGGAAATGAGTTTGAAAATATGGCTTTTGAAAACTTTATCATAGAAGGTGCGCCAACTGTATTCGTAGTGCCATCTTGGTCGAGCGAATCTTTCATCAATAATGTATTGAGAAAGATTAGATTAGTGAAATTAGAGAATGAGGTCGTTGTCTACGGAATGCCACAGTGGAAAAATTATGAGCGAGTAAGTTATGACTACTATGATGTGCTGAATGTGCATGTGAGTAGCGACAACCAACTAGATAGATCAAAAGATAACATCAGAAATTTTGCGCGCGATTACTACAACCGTTTTGGAGAGATGCCCAATGAAGATGCATATTATGGCTATGATATGACCTTGTATATGGGTAAGATGCTGGCGAAGCATGGCTCTCAGTTCCAAACTCAAATAGACGCGGAGCCGTTTATGGGGCTCTCTACTGGTTTTGATTTTGAGACGGTCTATGATCTCTCAGAAGAAAATCTGGAGACCGCCAAGATCAAGTACATTGAGAATAAGCATGTCGACATATTGCATTTTAAAGAATTTATTTTTCAGGCAGTGAAGTAATTCGGTTTTTAAGCTTTTTCTGGGGCCATCCCGACTGAAAAGCGTCGGGACCGGGCTATACGAGACGCCGCGTTCGCTCTGGTCCTTTGCCATCCCGCTTTGCTCTGCTCGGACTACTTCCTTTAGAGGCTCGTTGAGTTATCCTATCAATTGGTTTGCTGACCTGTGGCTATAAACCGTTCTCATCCCGGCGAAGAAAATTCGCCTTTATTCTTTCTTCAATAAACGCCTCTGCAGTCGTCTCTCTACTATCCCTTGTCCTTAGGAATAAATATCCAGCCTACCGAAGGCAGGTTGATCATTGGGTTTTCCTAGTGTTGGCTTTCTTAGCCTCTTATAGCGTTTTAAAACGACTCGATGAATAACAATCTGATTTGCTAAGTAGAATCTATCTTCAAATTACATTTTTTTATAATATGTTGACTACCAAATAAGTAGTAATAGGTGGTGTTGATATCTTGTGGATAAATTACAAGAAAATATATGTGTCTTTGTACCTATTAAGCTTTATAAAATGTACTTTTGCAAGCTATGAGATTGAAAAGCCTAAGAATTAAGGGATTCAAAAGTTTTGCAAACGACACTATAATTAATTTCAATGAAAATGTCATTGGGATTGTGGGTCCTAACGGATCAGGGAAGTCAAATGTAATTGACGCCATCAGGTGGGTTTTAGGAGAACAAAAGAGTAAAGAATTGAGACTGGATAAGATGACTAGCGTTATCTTCAACGGTACCAAGAAAAAGAAATCTTCTGGTATAGCCGAAGTAGCCCTAACCTTCGACAATACCAAGAACCTACTCCCTACTGAATACAATACAGTTACCATATCTCGTACGCTTTACAAATCTGGTGAAAGCGAATACCGTCTCAACGATGTAAAATGTAGATTAAAGGACATCGCATCCTTGTTCTTAGATACAGGTATTGGGTCCAATAGTTATGCCATTATAGAGTTGAAAATGGTAGATAGTATTCTGATGGATACCAATAACGCGAGACGCAAAATGTTCGAACAGGCATCTGGTATCTCAAAATACAAAAAGAGAAAGCACGAAACACTAAATAAATTAGATAGTACCAAAGGAGACCTTGATAGAGTAGAAGATTTACTTTTTGAAATAGAAGGAAACCTAAAGACACTAGAAAAGCAAGCCAAAAGAACGGAAAGATACTTTGCTCTAAAAGAGAAGTATAAAGTACAGAGCGTATCTTTAGCTAAGCATAAGCTATCTTCTTTCGAAAGCAGACTAAGTGATTTTAGTACCAAGATATTAGACGAAGAAACTAAGCTTACTGAATTTACCGCAAGAAAGTTGACGCTTGAAAGTGAACTGCAAAATATCAAAACAGATATCTTAGAAAGCGAACAATTGCTTTCTGGTAAGCAACAAGAGTTTAATGAACTGGTGAAGAATACGGATGACAAGGAGAATAATCTGAAGATCATCGAGCAAAAATTACAGTATCTAAGAAACGATAAAAATAAATTAGAAACCAATATACAATCGGCAACTAACAAGATCAACGAGTTCAAGACTAGAGCTGAAGATTTTAGAAGGCAGCTCAACGAGGTAAATACTGAAAGAGATACGCTAAAGTCGCAGTACGAATTTGAAAAAGACAAGCTTGATAAAATAAAGAACAATCACGAGGAGGTTAAGAAAGAACTGGATGAGATCTTGGCGCGCCAAAAAGTTTTTCAGGATAAGATCATAAGTTTTGAAAGAGATAAAGCGATTCTTCTTAGTCAAAATACGCAACTAGAGCAGGAAGGAGGCAAGTTAAAAGAAAACGTAAGCCTCGCTGAATCCAGAATAGCTGAGTTTAAAACGGAGCTTGAAGCAACTGAAGCAGAGTTTAAGGAAAAGTCTTCAAGCTTGAGTGCTATCGAACAAAAATTCATATCACTTACTGAGCAAAAGACAGAAAAAGATACAGAGAAGGAAAGGCTCACTGGAGAGTTGAGTGGCTTGAATCGTACCCTTGACGCGAAGCAAAACGAATACAATCTTGTCAAAAGTCTTGTGGAAAAGATGGAAGGCTTTGCAGACTCTGTAAAGTTTTTGAGTAACAAATCAAACTGGAAAGTAGGTGCTCCATTGCTTACGGATCTAATATATTGTAAAGATGAATACAAAGTAGCGATAGAGAATTACCTTGATAGATACTTGCAATACTTTGTAGTTGACAATTTTGAAGAGGCTGCTGACGCTGTGAAGTTGCTAGGTAAATCTCAAAAAGGTAGAGCAAACTTCTTCATCTTGGATGCAATTGCTTCTACCAATAACACTACAACCCCTAGTGCGATCGGCATGCCTGCATTGGATGTAGTGGAGTATGAGGATAAGTACAGCAAGTTGTTTGAGTACCTTTTAGGAAATGTATTTTTAACAACTGACGCTACACCAAACCATACTGCACAATTAGGATCTAATCAAGTTTTGTTAAGTGTTACCGGAAACTACGCTCAAGAAAAATACAGTCTTATAGGTGGATCTTTAGGGCTCTTCGAAGGAAAGCGAATGGGGCGGAAGATGAATCTAGAAAAGCTACAAGTACTGATTGCAGAATTGAAGAAAACGATTGCTGAGCTTGATAAATTAGCTGCTACCAATAACGCTGCACTCAAGGAATTAAATGCACAATTGGCAGAAATAAATTCTGAACAGGTAAAGGCGGAGATCAATAAGATCCAGCAACAGAGAATGTCTTTCAACCTGAAAATTGAAACCCAAGAGAACCAAATAGTAGGTTTTCAAAAAAGACTACAAGAGATAGATGCTAGCAACATGCAAAATAGTTCTAGTATTAACAGCATCTTAACCTCGATAGGACAGAATGAATTGGCACTAACTGACTTTAGCTCAAATGTGTCTAATCAAGATGTTAAATTCTCTAATATCAGTGAACAGTTGAGTGCTTTATCTGCAAACGTAAATGCGAAGCAGATTGAGATGATGCGTTGTCAGAATAAAGCTGAATTACTCGAAAGAGAGCTTAAATTCTGTGAAGATGGTTTAGAAGAAAGTAAGCGAATCATTGAATCCTCGAAAAGCAATGTTGAAGGAACACAAGAGCAGATCACTCAAGGCGAACAGAATACAAGCAATATCAAAGAAGAATTGGTAGGACTTTATGCTGCCAAGAAAGAGCGTTCAGAAAATCTTTCAGATGTGGAAAAATCATACTTCGGTAAACGAAATATCATTACTGAAAAAGAAAACGAATTAAAGAAATATGATTCTAGTCTCAACCAGGTAAATGCACTATTAAGTACGCTCAAAGAGGGAAAACTCAATGTGAAATTGGAGTTGACTTCTATCACGGAAAGACTGAGAGCCGAGTTCAATATTGACGCCAAAGATTTAGAAGCGCATAAGGAAGAAGAAGGCGCAAAGGCAAAAGATATCGATGAAGTAGCATTAAGTGCTGCCTTGGATAAGTTGAAAAATAAAATCCATAATTTCGGGGAAATCAACCCAATGGCATTAACCGCTTTTGATGAGATGAAAGAGCGCTATGACACCATCAGTGAGCAACGTGCAGATATCCTTCAAGCAAGGGATAGTCTCCTAGAGACAATTGCAGAAATCGAGCAATCTGCTTCTACTCAGTTCATGCAAGCCTTCACGGAGGTAAGAACGAACTTCAAAGAAGTATTCCGAAGTCTCTTTACAGAAGATGATGATTGTGATCTTATCCTTGAAGATGAAGAGAATCCATTGGAGTCTAGTATCAAGATTATTGCGAAGCCAAAAGGAAAACGCCCACAAGCGATATCTCAACTTTCGGGTGGAGAGAAGACGCTTACGGCAACGGCGTTATTGTTCTCTTTATATTTATTGAAGCCAGCACCGTTCTGTATTTTTGATGAAGTAGATGCTCCTTTAGATGATGCGAACATTGACAAGTTCAACCGTATTATCCGTAAGTTCTCTGGTGATTCACAGTTTATCATTGTTACGCATAATAAGCAAACGATGGCAGCAGTGGATGTTATTTACGGAGTATATATGGCAGAGCAAGGGGTAAGTGCAGTGAGTCCAGTAGATTTCAGGGAGTTAGATAACGCTTCAGTATTTGAGATAGCAGCGAATTAGATTATTGATCTTGATTATATTGTTTGTTAGAGTACTTTGTACCTGCCGAATCTCTTTGGGTACCATTAGGATAAAGAAGTTGGTCAATTTTTTCTAGGAGCCATTCTCTAGCTGCTGTATCTTTGGTTTGTTCAATTTTATTTTTCATTTCTACGTATACATTCTTCTTGCTCGAATCAAACTTTAAAAGTTTCTTTGTATTGGAGATGAAATTTAGATTCCACTTTTTCTTATCATTCGAAATGTTGTTTTGCCTTGATAAATAAGCTCTGAAAGATTCTAAATACGAAAAAAGAGCTTCTGTTTCATTTAACTCAAAATATGTAATACAGGTTATTAGTTTTGAAGAAAGACTATAGGTGAAATCTTCGTATTGAACTTGCAATAAGATAGGAAGAAGTTCTTCATATTTTTTTTGATAAAAATAGAGTTGAGCAGTATTAAATGTTATTGCGTTTTCCCTATAATTTTTTGATACTTTGCCTTTGTATTTTTCAATAAAACTTTCTACCCATTGAAATTTGGACAATTTTAGGCCTGCTGTAATTATATTTTTGAATCTCCAAGGCGATAGTTCATTATCAGCAATAATGTTTTTTTCAAGTAAAGTTTCGTTGAGTTTCACAAATTCATGCAAAAATTCATTCTGGCCACTATTAATTTTTCTTATACAATAGTTTATTACGTTAGTATAGATTTCCTTTGCTTCTGATTTGGGGAAAATATGAATGTTGAGTTCAAGAAGGTCTTTTAGCTTATAATAAGTCGAATCTTCATTTCCTTGCAACGTTTGATACATTTGAAAATAAATGGGTACAATCGGAACTTCGGTGTATGCATATTTTTTGAGATGATCAATTATTTCTTCTTTAAATAAAATATTGTATTCAAACGAACTTACATCTTTTCTCATCAGTATTGAGCACAGCAATCTCATCTTTTCAGCCAAATAAAAGTAATCCAAATTATCTATTATTTCTTTTAAGTTTGATTCTAAGGACCTATTTAGATGAAACTTATGAAGTTCATGGATGTATTTTTCTCTATGATATTGGTTTAAATAATACTCGGAGGCTTTACCGGTAGATCTTTCGCTGGTTCTTCGGGCATTGGATAGTGAAGAGCTATATAGTTTGTCTAATTCCTTCTCAGCAACTGATTTGATCAAATAATTCGCTTTTAAGATTTTATTTCGTTCATAAATCTCTTGGGAAAGAAATTGTTCAGTCAATTTTAGTAAATCCGAGTATAGCTTACGAAATCTAAGTGAATCAAACTCGGTATCATAATTTAGCAAATTCCAAATTCCAAATTTTGTAAAAGTAAGTCCTTTCCCGTATTGGGAATATATTACATCAAATAGACTGCTAATGTCTTGATTGACATTAAAATATGGGGATTCTATGAATTTCTTCAACCGATTGAGTTCCACTTTGCTAAGGGAGTCAATAATAGAAAGTAACTTATTGTTGCTCGGATTAATCAAATTATTCATATATTAGCATCGAAACAAAGCATTTTTAAGAAAAATCATCTCTATTTCTTTCAATGAAAGTAGAATATTTTTCACAATTCACCAAATCGGATACCGTGTCAGTTTAGTTAACTGTTTGGTACACAATTTATTGAATTTGAAATCTATGCTAATAGAGCGTAAAAGTATTCTTACATTATGCGTTTTTTGTTCATGCATATGGTGAAGTTATGGCGCAAATTGAATTTGCAACCTTCGCCAAATAATGAATAATTTGAACACCATGAGAATATCAAACTTATATAGAACCTTGCTAGTAGCGTTAATTGCTACTGTATCAAGCATATCTATATATGCTCAATTCATACCTACCTACCAGGTTATTTCTGATGATCCTCTAGTTTTGCCTTTAGTTACCTCGTTTGGTGGCTCTCCTACTGCATTTGCGGATAATGGCTTTGTGGCTAAGAATCCATTAGGAGGAACGCAGTATGAATTCACCTACTTTAATAATCCTGGCTTTGTAGGAGTGGATACTGTGCAGTTTAACTTTTTTGTTTCTCCAGGAAACATAGTGCATTCAATCGTATACATTGATGTTGTTCCTTCTATAATTGAGGCTACGAATGATTTTACCACCACAGCGGTCGACCAATTTATAGAAATAAACGTGCTTGATAATGATTTCTCTTCAATGAATGTATTGAATCTAACCTCTATTCCAGTGGTTAGTAATGGTTTTGCATTCATTTTACCAGATAGTAGTATCTATTTCCAACCAGATCCTGGATTTGTAGGTTTTGGTTCGCTGAATTATGTGGTTTGCGATTCTATAGACAATTGTGCTACAGGTACATTAACTGTTTCCGTAACAGACGGCAATGTACCCACAGCCAATGATAGTATATATGTGAACACGCTTCAAGATAATCCATTGACTATACCTTTAGGGTATGAGGGATACGAGATTGTAAGTAACGCAACTAGTGGAAACGCAATGATTGAATCAGGTGGAGTGGTTACCTATACACCTAATGACGGTTTTGTAGGAGCGGACGCATTCTTAATTAAAAAACTATTTGGATCGCAATACATATACAGAGATATTTTTATTGATGTACTGCCTATACCAAATACCAACACCGTAGCCTTCGATGATTTTGGCTATACCCCAATTAATACTGATTTAGAGATTAATGTTACCAATAATGACATAGGAATCTTTAACATCAAAACTTTTACACAACCACAGTTTGGAGAAGGTGTGGTTACTAAAATTAATGGTGATGTTTTAAAATTTTCTCCAACGGCTGATTTTACCGGTTCTGCTGAATTCACTTATAATGTGAAAAATAATGGAGGTTTTAGTGAGACAGCGACAGTAACTGTTGTTGTGGATGATCAAGAACCGCAAGATGAACCTTTTGAGTTATATACTAACAAAAACACCCCTCTAATTCTTTACTACGATATTCCAATTGAATATGCTCAATTCAATGTCCAAAATGATCCTAATCATGGAAATCTAATTTATTATGATCAGGATACTACCATTCTAGTAGATAGTCAGAGTATTGATGTAAACAATGTTATGGTGTATTATCCAGATATTGATTTTACAGGAGACGATGAATTTGAAATTAACTACTGCATTACTGTCAATGGATCATGTTATTTGACTAAAATAATAGTCCATGTTTTAGATGTTGGAGCTACACTATGTGCAGCACAAGATTGTGTTTGGCCTGGAGATGCTAATAATGATGGTATTGCGAATATGCTAGATTTGTTACAACTTGGTAGAGCGGTAGGGGAGTTTGGATTAGCAAGAACAGCTCCTACTTTGGATTGGTATGGACAATTTGCCAATGAGTGGGGCAAGTCAAGCTTTGGGACCAATTTAGATATTAAACATGCCGATGCAGATGGAAATGGACAGGTAAATGAAGATGATATAATTGGATTGGATTTATCCTATAATCTTACACATACTGTTCATCCTGAAATTAATCCATTCGAGAAAACATATCCAATTTTGCTAGTGCCAACTACTGTAGGTCCTTATCAAGCAGGAGATTTGGTAAGTTTTGAATTAAGATTAGGAGCCCCTGGTAACGAAGCCGTTAACATGTATGGATTTAGCTACGCTTTTGAATACAATAGCAACTTCGTAGATCCAAGTTCGATTGTTATAGATTACGATGAAAATTCTTGGTTATATACCAATAATAATTCACCAATCTTATCTCTAACCAAAAATTTGGAATTGCTGGAGAGGGTAGATGTAGGAGTGACAAGAACAAATGGATATTCCGTATCTGGGCATGGACGAGTCGCAACGGTGAGTTTTACAATAGAAGATGATATTCAAATTAAAGCAAACAATCGGTTCCTAAATATTGATATAGAACTTAATAACATCATTGGTCAGGATGACAATGGGGAATATTTTCAACTACCAGATTTTAAGACTGAAGTAATGTATGATACTGGTGGTCTTGATGACATCACTACTAATGAAGATTTGATCCTATTCCCGAACCCAACAGATCAGTTCTTGTCTATTCACTTAAATGGAGAAGAATTAATGACTGATGTTACTATTTATAGTATCACTGGTATGGAGATGTTTAGCATCGACAATGTCCAGTGGGAAAGAGCACAATTAGACGTGAGTAAATATGCAGAGGGAATGTACATTCTTAAAGCTAACATTAGTGATGGCTCTGTACTGCAGAAGAAATTCCAGGTGATTAAATATTAATCAACTTAAAGAAATAAACCAAAAAGAGCCGTATCGCAATCGCGATACGGCTCTTTTTGGTTTATGGATTGCCTGCCGATCTGTCTACTTAGAAGCGAAGAAGTTTTTCACTTCAGTAGCATCCTCAGGTTTCATTCTGCCACTTAGTATCAAGCGTATTTCTCGTCTTCTAACTGCACCTTCAAATAGATCTTGCTCCTCCTTTGACAATGGAATCAGCTTTGGGACACTTCTAGGTTTCTTCTTTTCATCGTCAAGAGCTACGAAAGTAAAATAGGCATGGTTAGACCTTCTGCTATTATGACCTTTTATGTTCTCCGCGAAAACCTCTACATATATCTCTACAGAAGTATTAAATGCCCTTGTTACCTTTGCTTTTAGCGTAATTACATCCCCTACAAGAATAGGCTTTTGAAAAGATACGTGATCTACGCTTGCCGTGACTACATGTGCTTCACAGTGCTTACCTGCACATATGCCACCAGCGATATCCATCCATCTCATCAGATTACCACCCATCAGATTGCCTAAAGGATTGGTATCATTGGGCATGATCATCTCGGACATTATTGTAAAAGAGTCACTTGTCTTCTTAGCTTCCATTTTGTTATTTGATCATAACACCCATCTTTTCTATATATGGTATGTTGGTGAAATTCATCTTATCGATACTGCCTTTTACAAAGACGTATTTTTTATCGTACATATGCCCATCGAGCTTATAACTTACCCAGTATTCATTAGCCAATTCAAAAACATCAGATTGGATGGGTTCTATTAATGTTGCTCTAAGAGGACCGATTTCTTCAAAGAAGTGGCGAAGTACAGTAGTCTTCTTTTCTTCTCCATCTACTTCTCCATATCCACGAGAATTGATCAATACACCGGTCAATGCAGATGGATTAGTGTTTAGGATATAAACATTCCACATAGATTCATCGATCTCCCCATTGTCATCTTCTCTAGGTAATATGGCAATAGCCACTCCCTCAACCTTTTTAATAGGTATGTCCTTTTTCATAGGTAATTAAACGTATTTGTATTCAAAAAGTGAAGCAAAATGAGACTTTATTTTCGTTTTTACTTCATTCATATCGACCTTTTTTCCTAACTCTTTCTCTAAAGATGTGACTGTTTTATCTTCAGTAGCTATACCACAAGGAATGATATTACCAAAATGACTAAGATTAGAATTTATATTAAATGCTAGACCATGCAATGTTACCCATCTGCTAAGATGAACTCCAATCGCACATATTTTTCTGCTGGGCCCTTTATCATTAAGGATCCATACCCCCGTAAAACCTTCTTGTCTGGTAGCTACGATATCATATTCAGCAAGTGTACGGATGACGACTTCTTCTAAGAACCGAACATATTTATGAATGTCTCTAAAAAAATATTCTAAATCAAAAATAGGGTAGACGACCAATTGTCCTGGACCATGATAGGTTATGTCTCCACCACGGTTTATTTTGAAAAACTCAAACTTAGACTGAGATAATTCTGACTTATCTAGCAGAAGGTTGTCCATGCTACCGCTTTTGCCTAATGTGTAGACAGGTTTGTGTTCACAAGTCAACAAATAATGGTAAGCTTGGTACCCTTCATCCTCTCCATTTGCCCTTTTTCTATCAATTAATTTTTTGTTTAAAACGGTCTGATAATCCCAGGCTTTTTGATAGGAAATTAAACCCAAATCTTGATGTGTTACTTGATTGTCCATATTTTTAGATGCGCGTATTCTATTTAAATTCAGGCGTATAGCTTGTTAAAAGTTAAGATTATGTAAAAGAGCAATATTCCACTATTGTTTTTAAAAATCATGTCATAATTATAAGAATTAATCTTAATATTTATACATTTGTGGCTATTAAACGATAAACGTCGAATATTGTGACTAGTTGGTCACGATTATCGTCATAAGATTACCTATTTATTAAAAATTTAAAACTATCCTTTTTTATGAAAAATCAGCTAAACCAAGTGAAGCTTATTTTAAGCTTCGTATTCTGTTTAACATTGGTTTTTGTTAATGCA
>JALZVN010000402.1 GCA_023299965.1 Saprospiraceae bacterium
TTACGTTTGCTCTATGGCAAAGATTTGATTCCAGAATTATTCATCGCACCTAGAGGTTTGATTACCGTATTGCTTTTTTATCAGCTGCCCTTGGATATCAAGAATCCAGGCTTTGACCAAGGGATATTGCTATACGTGATTATTCTTTCTTCACTGATTATGACAGGTTCGTTGATCAATGAAAGTAGGAAAAAATCAATTTTGATCACAGAGCCTATAGATGAAAACACAACAGGTGAAAACACTGCAAATGACGAAGAAAGTACACATTCACATTAAAGGTAAAGTTCAGGGAGTATGGTACAGAAAAAGTACTAAGATCAAGGCAGATGAATTAGGAGTGAAAGGAACCGTGCGGAATTTGCCAGATGGCAGTGTAGAAGTTTATGCCAGTGGAGAACCCTTAAAAATTGATATACTAATTGACTGGGTAAGGCAAGGACCAAAATTTGCTGTGGTAGAATCCGTCACAGTTAATGCAACAAAAATACCACAGCAATTTTCGGATTTTCAAATTATTCGTTAGCCGAGAAAGGCTTGCAACTTCATAGCAACACCCATGTCGCCTGAGATTTTTATCTTTCCACTCATGAAAGCCATCATTGGATTTAAATCTCCAGTAACGAGGTCTTTAAAGTTTTCGTCACTAATACTCACCGTGCAATCCGCTTCCTTATCTTCAGAAGAGACTTGGTTACTGTCGCCCGTACCGTCGATATGTACGATTTTTTCTCCAATATTCAATTTTAGAGAATTCCCAATTGGATCTGCTTTGTCTGCTTTAGCTTGTATTCCAGCTACGATGTCATCGATTGTCATAATTTATTTTTTGTATAAATGTAGTTTAAAATTTGAATTCACCCAATATTTGTCTTCCCAAAAATTTACTTTTACCCTGTGATAAAATTTATAAATTTCCTCTCTCGGCGTCGGATACAAAATTTGACCTTCGTAGTCCTCGTCTACCTTCTAGTGACTCTTCCACATGAATTGGTAGGAGTGACCATTACTGGCATATTTAAGGGAGTGCCAAGAGCTCAGTATGATCTCACGATACTGTGTATTGGAGGGGTTGTTTTACTAACTTTCGCAAGTTATTTATTTTTGCAGTTGAGAAAGCTCGAAAAGCTAAAAATTCCGCTTGTTTTTTTTATTTTCTGCCTTACAGCTATGATCGTCTCTCTCAAAGTGATCATCATCGTCAATATAGAGATCATCCATTTTATTCAGTATGCGCTATTAGGCATCCTATTATTTCCTTTGATAAAAAATTATTTTGCCACCATCGCAATGATTACCTTATTAGGAGCTATAGACGAAGCATACCAATACTATTATCTCTCCCCACAGCGCACCAATTATTATGATTTTAATGATGTTATCCTCAATTTGCTTGGTGGAGCCATGGGTATGATCTTTTTGAGAAGTCACATAGGTATCCGCCAATTTTTATCTCCTAGGGAAAGTGCGCATAGACGAACATGGATATATTATAGTATGATCATTGCTATGATGAGTCTATTGATCTGGCAAAAAAACATCATCCAAGACGGTATAGATATGATAGGACTTCCCTTAGATTGGGCAGACTTTGGAGCAGTCTTGATACGTAAACCCACTACCAGCTTCTGGACAGAGATACCTCCCAAAATACTTTATCACGTAGTGCAGCCATTTGAAGGCATCTGTTTAGTGACCATCCTACTTTTTATATTTAGTTACATATATAAGGAGTCCGAGTAGTCATGAGCTTTTACTTAGGGCGCACCCTTCGCTGAAAAAGCTCGGGCCAGGCTATGCAGGGGTACGCCTGTCGGCTACCGTCCCTCAGTTTCGTACCTACACTGAGCGACCGACTCTATCGAGTCGCCCTTACTATCCTTTCCGCAAAAAAAAGAATAATAATCGATTATCTGCTTGCTTCACCTATTTATAGATGATATCAATGAAATGAGGTTTGTAGAGCTACTCCAAATGGTATAAATGGGCAAGAGGTAGTAGGGAGGCTCACGATAGTGAGGCGTCTACATGAGGTACGAAATGGAGACCGGAATGAACATGGAGTCCCGAATGACTCGGTCGATGCTGGAGCGCAGCTATTGGATAGCCAGCATCGATGACCCCACACAAAAAACTTTTTTAGCTTAATAAAATTTCAGAGTGGTTTCAGTAAATAATAAAGAAGAAAATGTCTCTACTTCTCCAACTCGATTTTTTTGAATCTTATCATTTCACTATGATCCATATCTGAATTTAGCACAACCAGATTCCGTTGCCCTTCTATATAGTATCGAATGGCAATCGTATTAGGAGGTACATCGCCAAGATTTTCGGCATGCAACAATAGGTAATTTTGACCACTGTCGTTCACCTCTACAATAAGTTTGAGTGGAGATTTCGAAAGTCGCCTTTCCTTTAGAATCCAATTACCATTAAAGTTTAGGCTGATGATATCACCGTCTTCTTGGCGATGATCAAATATCTCAAGTAGGACTTTCTTATCGGTATGTTCTATCTGTTTTTGTGATACTTCTACCTTGCGCTCTTTGATGGTAGCAGGTAATATATTTATAACGGATTCCTTTTTCTCAATCTTTGCGCTATTTTTAGGCAACACCACCTTAAAGAAATGGGGTTCCTCTAAAAGTAGGATTTGTTGTCGATCCTGCGCACTCAACAAATTATTGGCATTAGAAACAAATCCTTTACCATATCGGTTGAGTGTAGAAATCAATTGTACATTATAATAGTAGTAGGCTGGACCATACAAGTCATACCTTTCTGGGATAGCCTTATTAGCTTTGAAGTCATTTACCATTTTGATGGCATCCGTAACCGCAATTTGTGTCTCCTTCATTCTATTATCTCGCACAGTTTGTCCTTGAAGGATTTTGTTCTCCTTTTCCAGTGTTTCCATCACAACTGGAAGATCATTCAGAAAACCATATCTGACTATCTCCAACAGAGACTTGATGGATCGTTGTATTGTTCTGAAATTTGTTTTTTGAGTACTTGGGTTTTCTTCTTTATCTAAAAATGAATTGACTACAGCGTGTAGCTGGTCATTGGACTCAAAATAACGATCGTATAATGTAGCGCAATTGTGCAGTTTATTGAAAATTTCAATTTGGTGTTCAACTAGTTTGAGATCATGCGAATTGATATAATCCTCCATTGTGAATCTAATTTTATTCACGGATTGGCAGATGGTATGCATGTCAGCTATGATGCGGTCGAGATCTTGTTTAGAGGGAGAGGGCCATTCTGTAGACTGGGCCTTCTGATAGAGAGTATTGGGAGATATGGGGTAAAACCAATGTTCCTTATCTTCAAATAGGTCTTGAGGCAAATCTTTATTGCCATAAAAATTGAGTTGATTGCTTTGCAGGTCTACAAATGCATTAACCTTTTGATTAAATCCCTCAAGAATCCGATGTGCTATCAACATTCCATGTGTACTCTCATTGGCAAAATGTATATAGTCATTAATAGGATGGCTATCACTAACCTGAGCACTGCAGGTGATTCCCGTAAGTAGCAAGCATAAAATGCTCGCAAAAGTGGCTTTATATAGTTTATTCAAATTCAAGCTTATTTACTAATATTGTAAAAAAAAACGTTTTGAAACCCATTTTTGATATACTGCATGGTACACAAAGTAAAACGAAGGTAATAAAAGCTATTGCCTACATAGATAACAGCCCTTCTAAATTTGAGCAATTTATGATTGAATTTATGAGTGCGGATCTACGAGGCAGTCAAAACTTAGCTTGGATTATCGGATCTATTGCTGATCAAAACCCTACAATAATCGTCCCTCATTATGCAGAATTGTTGGATAAACTTGAAAAGCCTTGCCATGCTGCAGTAAAGCGAAATATACTTCGTGCTATGTCAAAAAATGCCATTCCAAACTCACTTTCTGGTCGAATGGCTAATATATGTTTCGCATGCTTAGATGATCCTAAGGAATCTATTGCTGTAAGGGTTTTCTCTATGATTATCCTGCACGATATCTGTTTGTTAGAACCAGATCTGTCTTTAGAGCTTATTCCTATCCTTGAATACCATATTCCGCATAGTAAACCTGGCTTCCAAAGTAAAGCCAGGAAAATAATCCTAGCATTATCGTGATTTTTTCTTTGATTTTTACACATATCGTTTCTTCGGCATATTAATTGAATTACACTCATAGAGAAAGAAAAATGTAAACCCGTCAATACGGTGTTAAATAATTTTTC
>JALZVN010000403.1 GCA_023299965.1 Saprospiraceae bacterium
GATCTTACTATTCCAGAAAACTATGAGACAGCGGCATCTATGTTTGACATTCAAAATATTGCGGACTACTTTGTCGTACAAACTGGATTAAACAATAATGACTTTGGGGGTAACAACATTAAATATTGGAGAGAAAGAAAGGAAGGAGCAAAATGGAGATACATTCTTTTTGACCTTGACCTTGCCTTAGGTCTGCGTATATGGTCTAGATTTGATGTTGATCTATTCTTAGAGAAAATGGAAAAGTATCAAGGCGAGAATCGACACATCAATATTTTTCAAGCTTTCTTAACGAATGATACTTTTAGGCATTATTTTCTAAATAGGCATGGAGATCTTTTTAACACTGTTTTTCAACCAGATATTTTTCAAGAAGAACTTTTGGCAAGCGAGATAGAGATTGACCAGGAAGTGCAAAAACATTTTGAACGCTGGCCTACTACCACCTACCAGGAATGGCAAGAAGTAAACTTGCCTGTGATGTATGAGCACATTGAAAGAAGACCTGAATTCGCTTATCAATATTTGATAGACTTCTTTGGACTTAACAAGACTGTTGATTTGGGTTTATCAGCTAATCCTCAGATTGGCGGCAATATTCGAATAAATTCTATCACTCCTGAGCCGCTTCCATGGCAAGGAACCTATTTTGATGGGGTGCCTGTCACATTAACTGCTCAACCAGCCTTAGGATATAGATTTAGCCATTGGGAATCTTCAGGCGGCACATTACAAAATACAAGCAGCTCTACCATAGAGATCAATTTTGAACAAGCTGAAAATATCACTGCCCACTTTATAGAAACAAGCAATACCGAACCATATATAGAAAGTGTATGGTGGAATGGTAGAAATATAAATACCCGTTTTGGAATCTTAGAATCAACGGAAATTGAATTTTCCATTTACGATGTATTGGGCAGAGAATTACTAAACACTACGTCAAACACTTTTGACCCTGGGATTCATACGCAATCATTTTCTTTAAATAGTATTGGACCTGGAATTTACTTCCTTTCTATGCGAAATGGATCTGAAGAAACTGCAGCTTCTTTCTTTATCAACAATTAATCTTTACTATTTTTCTATAAAAAAAAGAGCTGGGCTAGCGCTGTGCAGTGGTGAGGTCTTTGACCGAAGTCCATAGGACCGAGCGGAATCGCGAGCTACGGAACATAGCGACCGAGACTACCGACCTTAGAAGGCAGACTCGGTAGACCCCAAACAAAAAAAGAGCATTCTCAAAATCGAGAAATGCTCTTCATCTTACCTATTTATTATTAAAAACATATCCACCCTAAAGTGAAATTACTTTTTCAAACTATTTATAGCGTCTCTATTCTAACACAATCATTTTTCGAGTTGCACTATATTTTTCAGAAGTAAACTGATAATAAAATGTTCCAAAAGGTGCAATATCAGACCTTGATAAAACAAGTTCATTATATCCTTTTACAAAATTATCTGATATTCTCAAGACTTCTTTTCCTGCAATATCATAAACTGAAAGACTTGCAAAAATTGCCTCGGGCAAATTGAATCCAATGCGAGTCTTGTCACTAAATGGATTAGGTTGATTTTGGAACAGTTCAAATGTACTCGCAAAATCAATGGATATATTTTCGTTTGTAAAGTTCAACTGAACCGTACCATCCATTTTATCATTTCTATATACTTCAGATTTTAGATACCCCTCTGAGATAGAAATCATATCTAAAAGTTTACCATTTTCTTTTGCTATAAAATCAATTGAAAATAAAACATCATCGTTTTGCACACTTATCGATTTATTAAAATCTGCGAAGGATGTCATAACATACCCCTCCTCCAACTTAGCCAAACCAAAATTAGACCCTGTTATATCTAATGCTCTTCCTTCCACAGCCTTAAATGCAAGTTCCTTCACATCGAACTGCAATGTAAATTGATAGCCCATAATCTCTTTAAAATCTTGAGCTCTAAATTCAATTTTGTACGCGTTTCCAGATTGCACATCAATGTTTTCCACATTCAATTTCAATGGACTAGGATCAGAACGTTCATCTACCTCACTCCTAATACTGCGCCTAGCACTTCCATCAAGATCACCAATCTTAACCGCAATAAAATCTTCGTTCATTTGATCTGTGATTCCTAAATCTACCGTAGTGCTTTGCGCATAATCCTCCGCTAAGGGCGCATCAGGATTTAGGAAAACATAGTCTGCATCTACAAACCTCCAAGAAGTATTGTTTGAAAATTCTGAAATGGTAAACAAGATTAATTGTCTCAATTCTATCATATCAAAAATATCAATGACTTTATCATCATTCACATCTGCTGCAATCAATTGATATGGAGAGTCTAGTCGCTTAGCCTGTAAAACATGTTGAGCCATCAGCACTAAATCAAAAGTCGAAATGCCATCTGCTACTCCGTCGAGCTTCTCTGGTCGCACTTCATAGGTATCATTAGTTGCCATCAAAGAGCTGAACACTCCTTCTTGATTCGTCAATACTACGTTATTATTTATTGCTACAGAAACATCATCAACCTTATCATCAAACTCGGTTTTAGTCACTCCAGAAATTCTAGCTGAAGAACCTGTCCCTACATCAGGACAATTATTCCCATTGTCCTGAACAGAAATAGACACCACGCAGAAATCTGCATTACCTGCTTCATCTTCTATCCATACCTCGACATTCACTGCTCCTGAAGCAATATCCGTGCAGCATAAATCTATACTTTCTGTTAACACATCCGATGCGCCTTCTCTTCTAATTCGAGCATTCTCTTTCCACTCAGCCGTCGTCCGTGAAGTACAATTATCTAATGCCAAATCTAAAAGATGAGCAGCTGAAATAGATACACATTCTCCATTATTCATCACAACTGTACTTACACCTTGACATACTGGTGTTGGATTCTTGCAGTCTATTACTGAAAATTCAAACTCCTCTGAAGTAACATTTCCACAACCATCTGAAACAGTCCACTTGATGATATGATCACCGTATGGGTAAATACCCGTTGCATCTCTTCCACTACCTTCAATATCCACATTCCCATCAGAGAATGCATCTATTTGATATGCAAATACTAAGTCATCGTCGTTGGAACACTCATCCTCTCCAGTAGCTATAAGAGTTACTTCTCCTTGGCAAAGATCTGTAAGATCGCATGGATCGGGTGCTACAAAAGTCAAGCTCGGCGCTTGAGCATCCTGCACTTTAATGATCTGGGTGTATTGGAAATACCCATCATCATCTCTAAATGTTCTAGGTATTGGCAAAGGAGTACCTAGATCCGAAAACCCAGCTGCTGTAGGATTATCTATAATACAATGATTAATTATCGTATAGGTTCTTTCAATTTTGAAACAAGCTCCTTCCGCCTGAACAAACTCTCTATCCTCAATAGAAATTCCTATGTTTTCACAATCATCTTCTGAAATCACTACCCCATCTATTTCTCTTATTTCTCCTGGACAAGAGTCAAGGGTAACATCCGCAGGAAATTGTACTACAAAATCAGAAACATGAACAACTGTTATAGTCTGCGTACAAGACACGTCTTCAGATTTTGAAGATCCATCGCTAGCACGGTATGTTTTTGAAAGTAATCTTCCACAGTTCGGTAATTCAATTTCGATTATTTCTTCAGACTCAATAGTCACTCCACAATTATCTGCAGCTTCTGGCATTGAAAACAAAGCTTCTGCGTGTAACTCTTCTGAACAGTCTACAGTAATATCTGCAGCACACATTATCTGTGGCGCGACTGGATCTTCGACAGTTACAAACGCCCAACATATACTGCTATTACCACTCGCATCTGTCACTAATAATTCTACGGATACGGTGCCGATATCACAACATGTAAAATCAGCAAATTCGGAAAATTCATCCTCGATGCACCCGCTGGACTTGATAGCTAAATCTACTTCAGAACAGTTATCACTTGAACCTTCATCAAAATCTTTTGCAAATAATCTAGCCGTCCCATTACCATTCAATGATATCCGCAATCCATTATTACATATCGCCGTCGGTACATTGTCGTCTAATACATTTACTACTATATCTTTTGCAGATGAATTACCACATTCATCAGTAGCTATGAATGTAACACTAGTAGAGCCA
>JALZVN010000404.1 GCA_023299965.1 Saprospiraceae bacterium
GTCTCTCATCTCGATCCGTACAGTCTATGTGTCTTGGGAGCCCAAAGTACCACCGCGCCAAAGAAAAGTACCACTAACATTCCACTCTAAAAAACTTATCTTTGCACAATACAATTGAATAATATGAAAGTTCACATCATAACGATTGGTGACGAAATACTAATCGGCCAAATTATCAACACGAATGTAGCATGGATGGGGGAACAGGTAACACTCCATGGAGGGCAAGTAGTCGGCGCGAGCACAGTAGGGGATACTAAGGAGGGTATCAGGCGCTATGTGCAATTGGCGATGGAAGAGGCAGATGTAGTGCTGCTATCTGGTGGCTTAGGGCCGACTAAAGATGACATCACCAAAAATGTGTTGGCGGAATATTTCGATAGCGAAATGGAGTTTCATGAGGAGACTTATGAACGGCTATGCAAAATGTTTGAACGATTTGGAAGAGACCCACTGCCGTCGCATAAAGAGCAGTGCTATATGCCGGTGAACGCAAAAGTGATGACCAATAATATGGGTACAGCGCCTGGTATGTGGTTTGAAAAAGAAGGTAAAGTAGTGGTCTCTATGCCGGGAGTACCCTATGAAATGAAGTATCTAATGGAGCATGAAGTGCTACCCGCTCTATTGAAGCAGTTTACTTTGTTGCCCAGTGTATACAAAACGATTTTGACGGCGGGCGCTGGCGAATCTGTCATAGCAGATCGGATAGAACCAGTGACAGACGCCTTTCCTGACTACTTCAAAGTGGCCTTTTTGCCTAATTTAGGTAGGGTAAGGGTGCGTATAGGAGCTTATGGGACGAATAAAACTAAGTTGGAAAAAGAAGTAGATGAAGCAGTGAACGCAGTAGTAGCGCTGATCCCAGAGTTGGTCTTTGGCTATGATAGGGAGACCCAAGAAGGAGTGCTAGGAGACTTATTGAGCGCTAAAGGGCTGCGTTTGTCTACCGCTGAAAGCTGTACGGGTGGATACTTGGCGCATCGCATCACGAGTGTATCTGGCTCATCAGGCTACTATATAGGAGGTGTGGTGGCCTATGCCAATGAGGTAAAATCGGAGAAATTGGGCGTTTCGGAGCAGATTTTGCAGAAATATGGCGCTGTAAGCGAAGAAACAGTAGTCGCGATGGTCAATGGAGCGCTGGAACGATATCAGACAGATCTCAGTATCGCTATATCTGGGATTGCGGGTCCGACAGGAGGGACAGAAGCTAAACCCGTAGGTACCATATGGTTAGCACTAGGTAACCAAAATAATGTAAAAACATATAAACTTCAATTGACAAAAGACCGTTTGAAAAATATAGAATATATAGGCAATTTTAGCCTAAATAAGCTTCGGCACTTTGTTTTAGAGAATTATTAAAGCTAATCCTTGATTTTTATGCAAAGATTGCGCTCAAGCTTCTTATTTTTGTGGTACAAATAACTAACATATAAATATAGCAACAAATGGCCTTAGTAGAATTGGTGATGCCTAAAATGGGCGAGAGTATTATCGAAGCGACGATTTTGAAATGGGTCAAAAACGTGGGGGATAGTGTAGAAGCGGATGAAACCATCCTTGAGATCGCGACAGATAAGGTAGACTCTGAGGTGCCATCGCCTTCTGCGGGTGTAATCACAGAGATTATGTATCAAGAAGATGATGTAGTCGAAGTGGGTAAGGTATTAGCTATGATTAGTACTGATGGTGCAATGCCTGCTAAAACAACTGCGCCTACAGCAGAGGTGGTTGCTTCAAATGGTCATGCCAATGGACACGTACAAGAAAAGGTGGCCGCTGTAGTGACACCTCCAGTGACGGTATCCGCTCCTCAACCAAAAATGCAGCCAGTGATGGCTGGTGGTGGATCAGACAAGTTCTACTCTCCACTTGTCAAAAATATAGCTCAAAAAGAAAATATCTCTTACCAAGAATTGGATGCCATACCCGGTACTGGTCTAAATGGTAGAGTAACCAAGAAAGATATCCTACAGTATGTCAATACTAGACCTGCTAATGGAGCTGCTGTGCAGACGCCTGTAGCTATGGCACAAGTAAGTGCAGCAACAACCAATCAGGTAGCAGCGCCAAGTCCAAAACCACAGAAGGTAAGTACAAGTGCCAATGATGGAGCGCCGATTGCCAAAGGTAATGTAGAGATCATCGAAATGGATCGTATGCGTAAGTTGATCGCCAAACATATGGTCAACAGTAAGCAAACTTCTCCTCACGTGACTTCATTTGTAGAGGCGGATGTGACAGATCTCGTAAACTGGAGAAATGGCGTTAAGAAAGAATTTATACAAAAGTATGGGGAGAAGATTACCTTCACGCCTATATTTGTAGAAGCAGTCATTAAAGCATTGGCGGATTACCCAATGGTTAACGTATCTGTGTCTGGAGATAATATCATTGTTAAGAAAGATATCAATATCGGAATGGCTACGGCGCTTCCAAATGGTAATCTAATCGTGCCTGTAATCAAGCATGCAGATAGAATGAATCTTCTAGGCTTAACAAAATCAGTGAATGAACTGGCAGCGAATGCCAGAGCAAACAAATTGAGCCCAGAGCAAATCCAAGGTGGAACCTTTACATTGACTAATGTTGGTACTTTCGGTAACGTGATGGGAACTCCAATCATAAACCAACCTGAGGTGGCTATCTTAGCTGTAGGAGCCATTCGTAAAAAACCAGCAGTATTAGAAACGGAGCATGGCGATGTGATCGCTGTACGCCAGATGATGTTCTTATCCTTATCTTATGACCATAGAGTAGTCGATGGATTCCTTGGTGGTTCGTTTTTGAGAAGGGTGGCCGACTATCTCGAAGCTTTCGATAAAACAAGAGAAATATAACACTTTTGAAAAGAATCTTTCAGGCCGGTTTTTTCCTTTTGATAACTTTGGTGGCATGTCAGCCTGTTCTGCATGCCCAAGATGTTGGTAAGCTCAAAAAGCAAGCAGACATCTACTTCAAGAATAAAGCCTACGCTAAAGCATTATATTATTATACTCAATTTTCTAATCAGAAAGCATTAGATCGCACTAGTCGTTATAACATGGGCGTGTCTAGTTATGAGGTAAATGATTTAAACAATGCTCAGAAAATATTTTCAAATCTTATACAAGAAAAGAACTACGACAATAAGTCTTATTTTTATCTAGCACGTCTTGCGCATATTTCGCTTGACTTTAAAAAAGCAGAAAGATTATACAAGCTATATCTCAAAGACGCTACTAGCAAAGAGGATGCCTCCTTAAAAACACAGGTGCGTAACTATATTCGCAACTGTAATGTGGGCAATCGGCTATTGAGTGCTCCGGAAGAAGCCTTGGTGGAAAACCTTGGTAAAAATATCAATACAGCCTATGATGAATTTGGCGCCGTGCAAAGTCCCAACTATCAAGAAAAAATCTATTTTTCATCTGCTAGAAAAGGTGCTGTCGGAGGACTAAGGAATAAGCAAGGACTGAGGGATAATGAATACGGCACGTACAACAGCGATCTCTATTCTAGTAAAATTAAAAACGGGGTTTGGGTGCCTGCGGAACCCATGGGAGGATTATTGAACAGTGG
>JALZVN010000405.1 GCA_023299965.1 Saprospiraceae bacterium
CCTATACTACAAAAGAAAATAATCAGAAAATGCATCCAAAGAGCAAGACCAGTAGTGGTAGCTACGCATATGATGGATAGCATGATTCACTCTCCAATGCCTACAAGAGCTGAGATTACTGATGTAGCCAACGCTGTATTAGATGGAGCAGACGCTGTAATGTTGAGTGGAGAAACCTCTGTAGGGAAGCACCCTGCGAAGGTGGTAGAGCAGATGAATAAAATAATCACGGAAGCTGAGGCGGTATATGTGAACAAAAATAGACCAGTCCCTTCTAAAAAGTCAAGAACTTTCCTTTCTGATGCTGTTTGTTTCAACGCAGCTGTAGTAGCCGAAGGGGTAAAAGCAAAGGCTATAATCGGTATGACTAGCTCTGGCTACACTGCATTTAAAGTGAGTAGTTATAGACCAAATGCTAAAATTTATATATTTTCGGAATTGGTAGGAATGCTATCTACCCTTAATCTAGTATGGGGAGTACGCTGTTTTTATTATGACAAGTTTACCACTACAGATGGGACCATTGAAGATGTTTGCAAAATCTTAACCAAAGAAAAGCACCTTAAAGCTGGAGACGTCGTAATAAATACCGGAAGCATGCCCCTCAAAAAGCGATACAGAACTAATATGCTTAAAGTCACTGTCATAGAGTAGTAATTCGCCATCTATTTTGTCCTGATTTTGAGCATATTCTTTCTATTTTGCGCATATTATTCAATACAAGCAGACGAATTACATGAAGATTATTATTCCAATGGCCGGCAGAGGCTCAAGACTTAGACCACACACACTGACAGTTCCTAAACCATTAGTACCTATCGCAGGTAAGCCTATGGTACAGATATTAGTAGAAGACTTGACCAAATCTCTTGAAGAAAAGGTTGACGAAATAGCTTTTATCACTGGAGATTTTGGAGATGAAGTGGATCAGCAACTAAAAAGCATTGCAGAATCACTAGGTGCAAAGGGAAGTGTGTATAAGCAAGATCTTCCTCTAGGAACCGCTCATGCTATATTATGTGCAGAAGAAAGTATGAAAGGTAAGTGTATGATCGCCTTTTCAGATACGCTATTCAAAGCGAACTTTGCCTTCAATTCGGAAGAAGACGGGATTATATGGGCACAAAAAGTCGAAGATCCTTCGGCATTTGGTGTTTTAAAAACAGATGAAAATAACGTAATCACCGATTTTGTTGAAAAACCAAAGGAATTTGTATCGGACTTAGCCATCGTAGGTATATACTATGTAAAAGATGGAGACAACCTTAGAAAGGAATTGAGATACCTTCTAGACAATGATATCAAGGAGAAAGGGGAGTATCAGCTCACCAATGCGCTTGAAAATATGAAGCAAAAAGGCATCAAATTCAAGGTAGGAGAAGTAGAAGAGTGGCTAGATTGTGGTAACAAAGATGCCGTTGTTTATACTAATAAGCGTATCTTAGAAATAAAGAATAGCAACTCTGAAAACGCAGAAAACCTCGTTTTAGACAATTCTGTAGTGATCCAGCCTTGTTATCTTGGAAAAAATGTGAAATTAGTGAACTCTGTAATCGGACCTCATGTTTCTATAGGAGACAATTCAACAGTAATGAATTCCGTTATTAACAATACGGTGATTCAGAGTGAATCCCAAATCCAATCAGCCAACCTTGAAAACTCTATGATTGGTAATAAAGTGGAATATGATGGTCGCAAATCAGAAATTAGCATTGGCGATTATTCTACTTACAAAGTTTAATTTATTGAATAATAGTACTTTAAAATATCAAATTCTCTTTATTGGCCTAATGACATGGATGGCATTAGGACCAAATCTACTTGCTCAGCCTGGTACTACCAGTGAAGCGGAAGTCAATAGACAGAAGGTATTTATCGAAGCCAATAAGCAAAAGCTTCTCGAAAACTATGAAGAAGCTAGTGTTTTATTCAAAGAAGTACTAAAAACTAATCCTCGTAATCATGCTGCAGCTTATGAATTGGCTCGTGTGTATGATGTACTCGATAATGGTGAAAAGGCACTCAGCTCTATTAAAGTAGCTGTTTCTCTGGACCCCACGAATATGTGGTACAAACTGTTTTTAGCTGATGTCCTAGAAAAGTCGCTTAACTATGGAGATGCCGCCACCATCTATGAAGAGATGGTAGAAAAATTTCCTGAAACAGAATATCACTATTTTCAACTAGCCTACTATCAAGTAAAGTCTAACAAGATTAAGGAAGCCATTGGCACTTACAATAAAATAGAAAAGAAGTTCGGTAAGAACATTGAGCTAAGTAGAAAAAAACATGCACTCTACATTGGTTCTGGTGACAATAAGAGTGCTGCAAAGGAGCTAGAGAGCCTTGTAAAAGAATTTCCAAATAATATCTCTTATCTACATTTATTGGCTGGATTTTATGCCCAACAAGGAAACGACTCTAATGCTAAAGCCACCTACAAAAAGATTCTAACACTAGATCCGACTAATGCCAAAGCAACTATCGCATTGGCTAATGAAAAGAAGGAGGGCGGAAATGATATTAGCTATCTAAGATCTTTAGAGTCTGTGTTCCGAGATAAAAACGAGGATATAGATATCAAAATCAAAACACTCTTTCCATATATAGAAAAAATAATAGAGGGTAACGCTTCTGCAGAAATGATCGAAGCAGCCGTGAGTTTGGGAGAAGCGCTTACTATCGTGCATCCTGATGAAGCAAAATCTTATTCTATCTATGGAGATTTACTCTACCATGCTGGAGAGTCTAAAGAAGCGCTTGTACAATATGAAAAGACTATTGAGTTGAATAAAAATGTTTTCAGCGTATGGGAGCAAATAATGTATATTCATGCTGAACAGTATAATATGGAAGAGCTGGCTGAAATTTCTGAAAAAGGGATGGACTTCTTCCCCAATCAGGTCAAGCTATTTTACTTCAATGGCATAGCGAATAGTGAACTGGAAAACTACAAAGAAGCAATGTCTTCATTGACTCAAGCTTCTATCATGGCAGGCAAGAGTGAAGAACTAAAAATGGATATTTTTTATAGAATGGCAAAACCACTTGTCGCGCAAGGTAAAATTGATAAAGCACAAGACAAGATCACCAAGGCATTGGCCATAGATGCAGACAACTTCAGAGCATTGTCCGCTCAAGCATATATCCACGCCGCAAGAAAAGAAAATGCCAAAGCAGAAAGCACTTATCAAAAAGCCTTAGATAATGGAGGCAAAAATAATCCAGATGTGCTGGAAGACTATGGTGACTTTTTATCCCAATCTGGAGATAATG
>JALZVN010000406.1 GCA_023299965.1 Saprospiraceae bacterium
AATACTTTATACATCAGATTGATTTTTTTTAAGCCGAACTCTAATAGTAGTCCCTAAATTTAATTCACTCTCCATTTCAACTTTTCCCTGATGTTTATTGACTACTTCCTTTACGTAATTTAATCCCAAGCCATATCCTTTGGTATTGTGAATATCTCCTTGGGGCACTCTGAAGAAACGATCAAATACTTTATCCTGGTATTGTTTTGGAATGCCTATTCCTTGGTCAACTATTTCGATTATAACATACTCTTCACCTTCACTAATTTGAATATTAATATTCGGATTTTTTCTTGAATATTTTATAGCATTATCAAGGAGATTGTAGAACAAATTAGTCAAATGAACTTTATCACCATTGACAAAATGATCGTATCCATTAACATCCAATTTGGTAATAACTGTGTGCTTTTCAAAATGTAACTTCATTGATTTTAAAATGCTTTCTAACAAAATTCTAATATCCACGACCTGCAAGTCTAAATTCATTCCGGTCTTTTCAAAACTAGATATTTTAAGCACCTTAT
The DNA here is from genome assembly GCA_023299965.1 of Saprospiraceae bacterium. Classification (GTDB taxonomy): domain Bacteria; phylum Bacteroidota; class Bacteroidia; order Chitinophagales; family Saprospiraceae; genus JALZVN01. Next base: position 528 of record JALZVN010000406.1, read on the forward strand.
CGATTAAAATATTCAATCTACTAAGTTCATTTTTTGTAACATCTAAATATTCAGCTGTTTTGATAGGATCTTGTATTTGCCCATAACTACTAAGCGCTTCTATGGCTACGGAGATGGTAGATATTGGAGTTTTAAGCTCATGCGTCATATTACTCACAAAATCATTTTTTAAAATATTGATACTTTCTTGCTCTTTTCTTAACTTGTTTAAATAGTAAAAACCAAAGGCCACTAGAGTAAAGAGCAACAGACTCATCATTATACTTGGTAAAATTTTACTAAATAGGAATCTGCTATATTTCGAAATAACAATATCTTTTTTGCTTCCAATTTCAAATTGTTGATTAACTATCTTAAGATTTAAACTGTCATCATCATGTATTTCAGTACCTACAATTTGGATTTGAAGATCATTTTCTATTCCTTGCTCTTTCAATCGCTCTTTAAATTTAAGTGCAACAGAATTAGAACTATCCCTTAGAGCCTCCATTATTTGAAAACCTTTTATATGCGAACTTATAATATCTGAATTTACAATTGAATCATTTGAGAATGTACTAAATCCATTTTCCTTATATTCGAAAATCCCGATAACAGTATCTTGAAATAAATCTAGGCTAAAATTATCGAAGTGCGATTTATCAAAGGATTTAAAATAATCCACCTTTGTATCAGATAAAACTTCTATAAACGAATATAAAACAGAATCTCTTATTTCTCCTTCTGCCAACTTAAACTGCGTATCTACATTTTTCTGTAGCACGTTGAGTTCCTTATGATATTGCTTGTAATTCCAATGAACTAGAAAGCTCATAAGAAAAAGTAAACTTAGAGCAACTATACTATTGGATATATGGTGACTGGTAGTCATACTTGTAAGATATATCTACTTTTTACTTAAATACAACTCTATTAACTTTAATTAACCTTAAAGATGGTTTAATTAACCTAATGTTATGCTGTTATCCAGTAGGTTTACAGAAAATAAAATCAAATGAAAAAAATTGCTATTCTTGCTTTACTATTGTCAATAGGCGTTCAATTGTATGCTCAAAATATAGGACATATTCAGTATAAGCAAACTTTAAAGTTAGATTTTCAAATGGAAATGCCTGAAGGGATTGATTTGAGTGGAATGCTTCCAGAAAATCAGGTATTCTATAAAGATCTCTTTTTTGATCAAGACCAATCGCTTTATAAGGATGCCAAAGAAAATGAAAGTATTGATACAAAGATGGAAAATGAAGATGGATCGATTAAAATAATGATTCAGACTGATGAAACGGAGGAGATTCTATTCACAGATTTAAATGCGCAAAAGAGTATTCATCAACAAGGATTTATGGGAAAGTATTTTCTAATTGAGGAAACACTGACAAAAAGCAAATGGAAGCTTACCGGTGAAAAAATAATGTATTTAGATTATGAATGCCATAAGGCTATCAGTACCAATGATGAAGGCGAAACTATTGCATGGTTCACCCCTTCTATCGCAGTCCAACATGGCCCTAATGGCTACAACCAATTGCCCGGCATGATACTAATGCTAAGCACCCCTAATCAAACCTTAGAAATCATGGCTACGAAAGTAACACTAGATGAAGCGTATGAGGAGAAAATAAGCGCACCTACGAAAGGGGAAAAAATGAACAAAGAAGAATTTGAAAAGATTATCGTAGAAAAAACAAAAGAAATGCAAGACATGTACGGCGGCAAAGGAGTTATTATTCGCAACTAATCTTTAATTGAAGCGAATCACGTAAGACCATGAGTAAGATCTTAATTACCAGTATATGTCTAATGATGTCCCTGCACCTGATGTCCCAACACAACATTTTAGGGAGAATATTAGATGAAAAAGGAGAAAATTTAATAGGAGCTACAGTCGTACTTTTAAGTGCTACAGATTCAACCATGGTTGCATTTAACATTACAAATGTAGACGGTCAATTTAAACTAGAAGGTTTGGAGCCCTCTGAATATATTCTCCAATTTTCATTTGTATCGTATAATAATATTGAGCAAGTTTTAAAGTCAAATTGGGAATCTAAAAATATAGATTGCGGAACCTATTCAATGATTCCCTCTAGCGGTCTACTTCCTGAAGTAACCATTAAAGCCGAACACATTCCTATGGGAATTAGAGGTGA
>JALZVN010000407.1 GCA_023299965.1 Saprospiraceae bacterium
TTTTTTTTAAAAAACGGTTAATTCTTTATATTAAAAAGGCAAATCGTCTGCAGCTGGTGTTGTCGCAGCTGGAGCATCGTTTGTCGTCGGAAACGAATTGTTTGCGGGTGGTGGTGGTGGTGTACTTGTTTGAGCAGCATCAGCCGCTTCGATTTTCCACGCGTTTAGATTGGTGAAAAATTTCTCATTCCACTCTCTTCCTCTTAGATCGAAGAATACTTTGATGTTTTTATCTACAGCGTAATTGTCGATCAAGGCGCATCTATCCTGCGTCAACTGAAATTTTACAAACTGTGGATACATTCCACTGACTTCAATGACAAATTCTCTTGCCTGAAACCCATTGGTTCCTTTAGTTTCAGTATCATATATTTTGTGTACTCTTCCTACTACTTCAAATGACATAAGCTTATTATTTTGTACTACAAAAGTACTAAATATCACTAATATTAAAAAAGACTTGGCCCTATAATCTTGATCTTCTTTGCTTTAAAATACTTGATTGAAGGCTGTACTTGTATAAAGTTGATAAAGGGCTAAATTTGCAATATGGCGAATTCGGTAAATATACTTCATTTAGAAACAAGCACAGAAGTGTGCTCTATTGCGATCAGCGCGGATCGTAAGATTGTCGGAGAGGTGAATGAGCTGAAAGGCTTTGCACATAGTGCTAAAGGTACCCTTATGGTATCTGACTGCCTTACGCAGGCGGGCTTGCAAATTGCTGATTTACATGCTGTTAGTGTTAGTGAGGGACCTGGATCATATACTGGTTTGCGTGTTGGTTTCGCCATGGCAAAGGGGATTTGCTTTGCGCAAGATATACCATTGCTATGCATTCCTACTTTGAAGGCACTTGCGAATGGGTTGGAAATGAAGGAAGACGAGACTATTATCACTCCCATGTTAGACGCCCGGAGAATGGAGGTGTACGCAGAGAGTTTTAATGATAGACTTGAAACGGTGTCTCCTTTAGAGGCGATTGTATTGGATGAACAAGTGTATGCAGAACGCTATCATAAGAATGACCGGAATGTGTTTTTGGGAGATGGCGCGCATAAGGTGAAGGAATGGCTAAGACCTGAAAAAGATGAAATCGTGGAGAAGGGTTGCTTGGCTAAATATCAACTTGAGCTTGCGCATTTTTTGCTCCAAAAAAACACGATTAGTGACATTGCATACAGCAAACCTCTCTATCTAAAACCCCCAAATATAACTGTTTCAAAAAAGAATTTGCTATCCTAATACGGGGAGTGATTTGACAATTTTCTAGTCATATAGAAATTACGTTAAATTAGTCGTTTCTTTTATTTTTAAAAAAAAATGTTTATTTTTAACTCATAATCAAGGTAGTTATATATTACGATTAGTTTTATAATGTTGGATTGGTATGGTTTTCGACTTAAACATGTCAGTACTAACAATAAAAGATAACGTATATGAGAAAGCAAAAAGACGAGACGGTAATTCTTAATAGTGGAGTAAACTCAATTGAGTTAGATTACACAGAATTAAGAAAAGCTGTTTTGGTTTTACGCGCAGTAAATCACAAATTGAGACAGAGCATTATTGATCTATTGGAAGAAGGGAACAGGATGACCGTAACGGACATCTATATAAAACTCCGATTAGAGCAATCAGTTGCTTCTCAACATTTGGCAATCCTTAGAAGAGCAGGTGTAGTTGTTACAGACCGTGAAGGTAAGTTTATCTACTATTCTATAGATAAGGAAAGACTTAATCAAATTTCTAGATTAGTCGAAGAATTGGCATCGTAAACCGTACAATCCCATTCTGAAAAAAAAACTTAGCCTTTTATATTTTTTATAAAACGCTTACAGTAAAAAGCTGCATATCAACAGATATGCAGCTTTTTTTTTGCCCAAACACAGCCTAATCTTATGAAAAGATGAAATAAAATCCCATATTTGCTATGTATATATGTATTGAGCTCAATACTAATCAGTCCTACTTTTTAAAGAGCTTAGAGCGGTTTTTATCAACCAATCCCATACGCTCAAAAAAATTAGGTAAATAAAACAAATCGAACAAATGAGAAAAGCGCCTGAAGCTATAGACACAGAGAAGTTGAGTGAGTCTACTGAGATCCTTAGGGCATTGGCTCATCCTCTACGAATGCAAATTCTCAAATTCATAGATGAGAATGAGCATATCAATGTCAATAAAATATACAACACCCTCAATTTAGAACAATCTATCACTTCTCAACACTTACGTATTCTCCGTCTAGCAGGTATTGTAAATACGAACCGTGAAGGTAAATTTATCCATTACAGTATCGATTATAATAAGATAGGTAAGGCGGTAAACGCTGTAGATAATTTCTATTCAGAAGACGTAGACGCTTAGACTTTAGATTTGTTCGCTTTCTTCTTCAATATTTCTTGGACTGCTTGATTCGTCAGCTGAAGATTCTTCGTCCTTTTGGCTCGCTTTGTCGATTAGCTTATCATTGGTCTTGGCATTATTAATCTCTTCTCCAGTTTCTCCTCTAAAGAATGCCCTTTGAAACAGTATAATATTGAGCACTCCGGCTGTGATGGAGACATCTGCTAAGTTGAAAACGGGTTTGAAAAACAGAAAAGGAGTATTTCCTACAAACGGAACCCACTCTGGATATACCCCTCTTAGAAATACGACATGCAACATATCTACAACCTTGCCATGAAAAAGTTTGGCGTAGCCTCCCTCGGCAGGTAAAAACTCTGCAAGACCACCATGATAGCTGCCAGAGAATAATACGCCATAAAAGGTGCTGTCAATAATGTTTCCTAGTGCGCCTGCCAAGATCAAACTAAAGCTGAAAATAAGGCTCATGGAGGACGACTTCTTATCAATCAATAGTTTGATGAAATAGCCCAATCCGCAAACCGCTATGATCCTAAATAAGGTTAGGAATAGTTTGCCCAGCTCTCCACCGAAACTGATCCCGAAAGCCATTCCATTGTTCTCTACAAAATGTAATTTGAAAAATTCTTTCCCAATCAATGGAATGTCTGAGGCGTAAGCCATATTTAGCTTTACCCATACCTTGAGGGCCTGATCACTACCAAGAACTATCAGGATAACTAGAAATACTGCTAATTTACGGTTCAATACTTTATCTTTTGAATCTATCTTTTTTGCTTGGCCTCTATGCTAAGCGTGGCGTGTGGTACGGCACGCAATCTTTCTTTTGAGATTAGTTCTCCTGTCACACGGCATATCCCAAATACCTTATTATCTATACGTGCTAAAGCATGCTGAAGATGCTGAATATACTTTCTTTGTCGATTGGCCATTGTACTAAGACGTTCACTCTCTGCGGTACTAGTACCATCTTCAAATCCCTTGTTTTTACCATCCCCTGTATCAGAAGTTTCTGATAGTTGTGATAGATAAAAATCTAGCTCTTTCTGTGCTTTATCTTTCTTATCACTAATCAGTACTTTAAATTCTTTTAACTCAGCATCTGAGTATCTAGTCTTAGGCAAATTTTGTTTAGCCATAACAAATACATTTTTTAGAGCTGGCGACCTATTGCCAATCTGGTTAGAACCATAAGCCATCAAAAGTAGCCTATTTTAGAAATAACAGCACGGGAAAAGAGCGATTAATATCATTAATAAAGTACTAAAATGTCACATTTAAAGGGGGGCAATTTGGTTCGAATATTCGTATAACAGCAATTTGTAGCAGCAAGTTTCTTTATTGGCACATATTTATGGCTTCTAATTATAAATTATGAAATTTAGGTTGTCACATTACGCCAAAAACACATGTGTTTTATTTCTATATGTGTTGCATTTTGGCTACAGACTTCACCCTAAAAAGAGTCAAATGTGATAGAATGGCTTGTTTTGGGTGAAAAAAGAACGAATTTCGGCAAAAGAAACATTTTTGGTTTCGTAAATTCTTTGGACTGAAATCATTAATTAATTGTGAACGGGCACTCAATCCAACACATTTAAGAATATGAGAACGTTTTATACCCTAATTACATTTTTACTATTTGCACAGGTTTCAATAGCGAATACACCTGCTAATTTGGAGATTGCAGCGTATATCGATCTGTATGACGATATCGCTGTGCTGGAAATGAAGCGCAGTGGTATCCCTGCTAGCATTGTCTTGGCTCAAGCCATTCTGTCTTCTGAGTATGGGACAAATTCAATAGCACTAGATTACAACAATCACTTTGCGACACAGTGTGGACTAGGCTGGGATGGAGACACTCAGTTCGTGCATGGAGAAGGCGAGATATCAGCCACTTGTTTTAGAGCATATGCTGATGCGCGGAATAGTTTTGAAGATTATACCAATCTACTGATGGAGGAGGCATCTTGTAGACCATTGTTTCAACATAGTTACTATGACTACAAGTCTTGGGCATTTGGACTACAAAATTGTGTATACATGGATGATAAAAAGTATGCCAACAAGTTGATCAAGATCATAAATAAATACGAACTAGATAAGCTAGATAATCCGGACTCCTTTTCCCCACCTACTCAGCAGACGCCGATCATTGGGTATGAGTTTGAGATAGATTAATAAACCTTTATACTCTGAGAAAACACATAAAGGTGTGAAAGTAAAAAACCCAATGCGCAAGCATTGGGTTTTTAAATTTTGAATTGTCTATTTGTTTTTAAAGTCTAATAACTACTTCGCTGACTTGTCTATAGGTAATGCCTCATCTACAGAATTTTCTAATTTTTTCTTTCGACTTTTCATTGGATTCCCGTGGTCAAGTTTAAATTCTTTTCGATTCTTGACAATATCAATAGCCGTAAATAGTGCTGCTCTGAATGAAGATGGATCAGCTTGGTTTTTACCCGCAATATCATATCCCGTACCATGATCTGGTGAAGTACGTACCAATGGTAAACCGGCTGTGAAATTCACCCCACTGCCAAACGATAAAGACTTGAATGGAACCAATCCTTGATCATGGTACATCGCCAATATACCATCAAATTTCTTATACATTCCGCTACCAAAAAATCCATCTGCAGGATAAGGACCATTGACAAATCTTCCTTTCTTTTTAGCATCAATAACTAAAGGGCGTATCATCTCATCGTCTTCAGTACCAATAGCGCCGCCATCTCCAGCATGTGGGTTCAAGCCCAGAATTGCAATTTTAGGCTTTACAATACCAAAATCTTCACGAAGTGCACTGTACATGATGTTCAGTTTTTGCTGCACTTTTTCTCGAGTGACATTAGCTGCAACGTCTTTTATAGGCAGGTGATTCGTAACCAAACCTACTCTTAGATTATCATTTACCATGAACATCATGGAGTCTGATACTTCATACTGATCCGTAAAAAACTCCGTATGTCCTGGGTAAGGAAATTTAGCCATCTGCATCGCCTTTTTATTGATTGGCGCTGTGACGATAGCGTCAAGGTCTCCGTTGTTGAAGTCGTGCAATGCAGCCTCGAGCGACTTTCGTGCACAATTTCCTCCTTCGGCGGTAGCCTCTCCTAGGTTTATATCTACATTATCTGCGAAGCAATTGATCACGTTGACCTTCCCTTTCTGTAGCGACTTCGCATCTCTAGTAGTCTGAAAATTGAAGCT
>JALZVN010000408.1 GCA_023299965.1 Saprospiraceae bacterium
AAATCTTTCTCCCCTTTACCATCCGTATGCATTCGAGCGCCATCTATACCTTGCTGACTTAGGTAAGCCTTGACAGCATTAGCTCGCTGAAGAGATAAATTCAAATTGTAATCGGCAGCACCTTTCTGATCTGTATGTCCAACAATAGAAATCCTAATCTTCTTGTCATCCCTCATCTCTATAATCAAATCTTGCAAATCCTTTTGATCCGTCAAATCCAAATTGTAGCTGTCTGTCTCAAAAAATAAATCTCTCAAAATAATCTTTCTGACCTCAAGGACAGGCTGACCTTGCTCTTGGAGCACAGGGGTAGGCTCTTCTGGCAATACTTGTTCAGGAATAAGAATAGAAACAGGGGTATCTGGAATCTGTGACTTGTGATAAGGCTCCCAAGTATTCGTATGTCTGTGTTTTTGGGACTTGACATGTTCTACGCGCATAGCATAATCTTTACAGATCTCACCGCTTAAAGACTGGACAAATATATTATCGATTCGATATTGAATAAACTCTTGGCTTACATAAGACTTCTTTATTTTCTTATAGGCTTTTTTATCATTAACACTATATACAGTATCTTCATCTTTGTTCAGATTTCCAACAATGATAAACTGTTCCTTGCCTTTAGCTTTATACTCCAGTTCCACCTTGACCCATTCATCATTTTGGATAAGCTTTTCTATGGATACACATTCCTGTTCAAGACCAGTAATCTCTAACCAAGAATCATGATACTCAAATCGATCCGAAAATCCAACACATAAAGAATGTAGAGAAAACGCATTACCTTTTAGCCAAAAGGAAACCTTGTAAGATTCCTCTTTTTGTAAAGGACACAATAACTCCGTTTGAATAAATTTTCTATCTTCAGCTCTTCTTCCGTTATACAATGTCAATGTCGCAAATTTATTATCCTTGCTTCCTTCATTATATCCAAACAACTTTTTGCTTGTGCTTCTCCAAGCCTCAGGCGAACAAGCTTCGTTATATTCTGAACAAATATTTACTTTCTCAAAATCACCATTCGAAACCAAGTTTTGCGCGCATAGAGAATCCATATGCATCATCTCGTTTAAGAGTAATAAAACTGATGTGATAAGAAGTTTATTCAAATTACAATTTTGAGCAAATCAATATATAGTCTGCAATAACCAAACAAAAGAACCTTCGTTTATTTTCTTCCAAAAGTATAGCCTAGTCCGAACTGGAAAAACCCTGGAAAATAAGTTGTCTCCTGTAATGAAGACTCAGCATCAAAGACATCTCTAATTTCATCGGCTATTGGTTTACTAAATCTTATAGTAGCAAAGGCATCCTTACGTTTAAACTTCACCAAACCTACAGGTCCTAATTCTGGTGTTGCTATTGACCCATTTGTAAATAAGCTATTTAGATTAAAACTATAATAAAAACCTCCTCCTATGGATAGAAAATTAAAAATATCATATTCTATTTCAGGACTCAAATCAATATTTCCATTATCATTAAGTCTTTCCTTAACTAGCTTTCTATACTGAATTCTTGAACGCAGGCGAAGTTTCCCTTTTAAAGAAATAGATGGCGCAACAGACGTATAAAATCCATTTGCTCCTCCAGACAAGTCCGTTTTTATGTAAGTTATCCCCGAAGAAACATCCATTTGAAATTGAGCAAAAGATAAAGAGGTGAAAAGGCACAAAAATGCCGCGGTTAGTAGTAAAATTTTCATTGTGTGTGGTGTTTTATTATTTAACTCAATTTTCACAAACGTGTTGTACATATACAATATAAATTTACAAGTTCTTATTAGGGTCGTCAATTGAATTGATACTTATCGATTATAACCACATACAAACTAGGAGAATAAGGATAAGTTTATTGAAGCATCTTGACAATTATCTCCTTAAACATATCCATACCTGTATCAATCAACTCATCAGGAAAATCATACAACTTGTTGTGTAAAGAAGGGGTATCTACACCAGCCCCTAAACCAAACATGCCCGTCTTATAGTGTCCCGAAAACCAACCGAAATCTTCCCCAAACTTGAACGGGTAAGCTCGCTCTACTTGCTTAACTCCTGCAGCAGTTGCCGCTGTTCTAATGATATCATTACATTCATCATTATTAGCCGCAGCCGGAAAATATTCAAACCAGTCTATCGCATAGGTCAAATTTACGCTATCACAAACTTCCGATATGTTTGACTTAATGTTCTTTTTCAACTTCTCCATCTGAGCCGTGCTCCAGGTTCGGATGGTATAATGCAACTCCCCATTTGCTGGGGAGATACCATAATTTTTCTCTCCCATATTTATGTGCACAGGCGTCAATACTGCAAAGTCATCTCGGCTTGGATCAGCAACGATTAAATCGTTCAAGCCAAAAATTATTTTAGATATGGCTTTTGCTGGGTTAATTCCCTTTTCGGGTTCAGCAGCATGAGACTCTTGTCCTTGTAAAATAACCGAAAAACTCACCACCTCAGCAGAGAAGCCTTTCTCCATCACCAATATCTGATGCATTCGTTCGCCTGGTATATTATGCAATGCGAAAAGATAATCGATATTAAGATCTAAAAACTTCTGATCCTGCAAAACCAGTTCACCTCCTTTCCCCGTCTCTTCTGCAGGTTGAAAAAGCAATATCACCCTACCTTGTTTAAAGCTTTGTTTTTCTAACCAATAACTCAAGCCTGCTACGATAGACATATGCCCATCGTGTCCGCACTTGTGGGAAACGCCGCTGTACTTCGATTGATACGAAAGAGGATTATCTTCCTGAATAGGCAGTGCATCTAATTCGCATCGTATAGCTACCGCTGGTCCTTCATTCCCATACTCGTAGCATACTGCTATTCCATGTCCTCCTATTTGGGTGATTATCTGACTTGGATTAAATTGACCAACATATTCAGATATGCGTGCTGCTGTTGCTTCTTCTTGCAAAGATAATTCGGGATGCTGATGCAGCTTTCTTCTGAGATCTATAAGACTTTCTTTAAAATTCATGCATTGCAAATTAAGAATTAAATGGAATCAATACGAATCTCGCCTAGCTCTCGTCCGACGTACGTCTATATGCACAGCACGTGTTCCTGGATATCCACATATTCCACCCATATTACCAATCACTTCTTTCTCTGCTCTGTCTAAAACGACTTGCTATATATCTACCAGCTTTATTGATATACACCTTCATCGATGAGTTGATTCTAATCTTTACTGGAACGTAAAATCAATGTTAAAATTATATCCTTGCACTATCATAATGAAGTGGAGGTGCCAGCCGAAACACAGAGCGCGGAGCGCGTCAGAACAAGCGGTGGCAGCGGTATATCTCATGTGGGCGGGCTGTAGAGACGCAATGCCTTGCGTCTTAGAAGCGTGGCCATGAGATGTAGTAGCGTACGACGCGGTGCCCTGACCGAATATCGGGCGGATTTGAAGCCTAGCTATGAGCATCACGGGCATGGTCCCAAAAAATAATTACGACCCAATATTTATTAATAAGCTAATTTAAAATTTCATTATATTGTGTGAAATTAATTGAGTCTATGCAAACCACCTTTAGAATTCTAATCATTTTGTCATTATTGATAATATTTCAAAGCTCTGTTCATAGCCAGAGAAAAGGCCCTAATAAGAAAAAAACGACCGTCGAAGTTTTTGCTGGTTTGAGCATGGTTAATAGCACAAATGTGTATAATATTTGGAGAGATGAATTGGCTTATGGCTATACACTCAAATATCGATTCGGAACTAAATTGTACACATCTTTAGGAAAGAGATTAAATCTAGGCTTTGGATTGAATTTTTTCAATACAGGGTTTGGGTACGACTCCGTGATAGGCATTCCTAAGAAGACAACTGATTATTATGGAAATGAATTTACATTTATTTCTACAGAAGTCAGCAAATTTAATAGGTCCTATTGGTACATTGGAATTCCTGTAGCTTTAAATGTTCAAATAAATAAACCTTCTAGAAAAAATAAATTTTCAACCTATTTTGAAGTAGGTTTCACTCCATCTTTTTTTCAATTTATTAGGGAAAGAAATATTCACCCCGAGAAAGAAGAAACTAACTTTGATGGAAAAAATAGACCCTACGATAACTTAATATTAGTAAACTCCTCCATTTTAATAGAATACAAACTTTCTGAAAAATTACTTTTGATCCTTAGACCTAGTTTTCAAATAGACTTGTTTGATAGAGCAAGAAATTCGAAATACGCTGAACCTCATCATGACTTTAATATAGAAGCTGGTGTAAGAACAAGACTGTACAAATGGTGGCGATAAGACTACTCCTCCCCTTCCTCCAAATCCAGCGGCACATTCCGACTAAAAGCAGTCTCAAAAGAAATGGTTGTATTGGTCCCCTCGACCTCGTCTATAGTGTGAATGCTCTCGTAAATGACATCGCGTAGGTGTCGATTGTTGCGCGCAAAAATCTTAACCATCAATGCGTAACGACCTGAGATGTTTACACACTCCACAATCTCCTTTATAGTACTCAGCTTCACCTCTACTTTCTTTAGCATTTTGGAATCAGTCAACATTATCTGTGTGTAGGCAGAAGTCTGAAATCCGAGCTTCCAAGGGCTGATCAAGTACTTTGCCTTATCAATTATCCCTGAGCCAGTCAACTTTTTTATTCGCTGATGCACCAAAGTGTTAGAAATCTTAAGCTTTTTGGCCAAAGAGCTGTATGGAATCCGAGCATCTTCTGTCAATTCATTAAGGATTCTTAAGTCAATAGGGTCAAGTTGATTCTGTTTCATATTTAATTAACATTAAAATAGTGAATTGACACGAATATACGCCTTTCAAGGTCATTATGACTTAGTAACGCAAATACAGTGGCAAAGTATACACTTTTGATGCATTTTTGCGTCATAATAACGAAAAACACATTCATATATAATAACAAATTAATTTAAAACTTTTGACATGACAGCAAAAGCAATTTTATCCGTAACACTTATTTTATTTTCTGTGATTGACATCATAGGAAGCCTACCTATTATCATCAACATGAAAAAGGAAGGCGTAAAAATTCAAGCCGGTCTAGCGACCTTGGCTGCTGCGACAATTATGATCGCATTCTTATTTTTTGGAGCAGGCATATTGAGTCTATTTCATATTGAAGTGAGCTCATTTGCACTTGCAGGTGCCTTGATT
>JALZVN010000409.1 GCA_023299965.1 Saprospiraceae bacterium
AAAAGCGCAATAATAGCCTTAGCTATTAGGAGCATTTTTAACGAAGAGGTTGATTATTTGTATCAAAATATATGCGTCATTTTAAACTTCAAATGGTATCAATGGGTATAAAATATTCTTGTCATAAAAAAAAGGCTACCTGCACTTGCAGATAGCCTTAATATTATTTTTTGCTCACTTAGTATTTAAGCGAAATATAAATCAGATTAGTTATTTGGCATTTGCTCTGGTTCCATAATAATCTCTACACGAGACTGAGCATTTAAGAACTTCTTAGCTGCATTTTGAATGTCATTCGCAGTTAATTTCTCTATAGCCATGTCCATATCCTCGATCGTGATTTTACTCATATCGCCTTCCAGCTTCAAAGCATTATTGATAGACTGCATCCAGAATCTATTTTGCTTCAAGTTTTTGATCTGCTCTTGGCGTTGTGTTTCTTTCACTTTGTCTACGTTAGATTGCTCAGGACCATTACTCATTAAGTTTCCGATATCTTGTAAAGCAACGTCTAACAATTCTTGTGTCTTGTCAGGGTCACTGTTGAAGGAAATTGTAATGCTGTATTTCTCTTGTGGGACCTTTGAAGTGTTTGAGGAAACTCTTACACCATATACACCCCCTTTATCTTCACGCATAGATTCACGAAGTTTGATTTTCATCACTTCAACCATAGACTTTAGTTCATAGTTGAGCTTCTTGTCATAATCATATTTGCCATGGTATACGATGTTTACTGTAGTCTTGGGTGCTTTACCTCGCTTGATGCTCTTGTTTATAGCTCCATCAACAATACTGATATCCAGATCCTTGAAGCTTTCACTTTCTGGCTTTGTAGGTAGTGTACCCAAATACTTAGAAAGCATAGGTGTAATCTCTGCTGAGTCGAAGTTTCCAATAAAAGTAAAAGTGAAATCATCAGCATCCGCAAAACGCTCTGTATAGATCTGATAAAGTCTATCCAAGTTTAGGTTGTCAAGTATTTTTTCTGATGGGAAGTTTCTACGGATGTTGTTGTCGTACATTACTTCTTGCACCAAGTTTCCAAAATAGAATCTTGGATCAGCTAACAAGTTTTTATAGATTGACTTTTCCTTTGTAATAAATGAATTGAAAGTCGCTTCATCTTTTCTAGGAGCTGTGAAATATAAGTTTGTCAACTGTAGCATTGTCTCCAAATCATCAGGAGAACAAGATCCATTCATTCCTTCATACAATTCACCAATATATGGTCTAGCTCTAACAACTTTACCCGTTAGCATTTTTCCCAACTGCACATTGTCAAACTCTCCAATACCTGATTCAGTGATGATACCCGCTGCGTAGTCTGCATTGTGGAAGTCTGCATCACTATACAAAGAAGATCCACCTGGACTATATGCAGACATCATGATTTCATCGTTTTTGAAATCTGTAGGCTTAAGCACTACCTTCACGCCATTTGCAAGAATGATTTCTGTAATGTCTACATTGTCAATTTTATTAGTAGACTTTACTGGCTTGGCCATTAATTCTTTCGCAAACAATGGTGCTTCAGAAACATTATCTACATATGGCTTCAATTCTTTAGACTTAGCACCATCCAATAGTGCACGTACTTCAGATTCTGTGATTACTGGAGTATCTCTCTTTGGTCCAGTGACTACAACCACTCTATTTTCGTCTGTGATCCATTGAGCAGCTAGCGCGTTGATTTCTTTGATGTCGACTGTAGGCAGAAACTTTTGGTATCTTTCTAAAGTTTGATCTTCGTTCATCACTGGTATCTGATCCAAGAAGTTGTATACGAACCTCATTGACATTCTACCTGAATCTTTTTTACCTTTTTCTTTTAATGCTGTTTCAGCAGAAGACATCATCTGCTCAACAGCTCTATTCATTTCAGATTCGTTGAATCCAAAACGCAGTACTCTTTCATTTTCTTCTAGTAAAGTTTCAAGACCCTTTGCAGCGCCCCCTTCAGCAACGAATGCAAAACTACTATATGCATCTAGAGATCCTACATCAGAACCATATCTAGAACTAGCAAATGTAAATGGAGGTGTTTCAGACTGCGTCAATTCTTGCAATCTAGCCCCAAGCATTCTATTGTATAGGTTTCTAACCAAACTTGATCTATAGTCAGATTCAGTTAGGTTAGGGATGTCATTGTGCTTATACATCAAACGTACTTGTGTAAAAGCAGCTTCTTCATCTGATGCAATTGAAACAATTGTTTCTGGGTGCCTTGGTACATCAAATCTTGTACGCTCTCTAGGATTTTCTGGATTAGGTAACCTAGAGAAGTCCGCTTTGATTTTCTTTTCTACTGCGTTTACATCTACGTCACCTACTACTACTAATGCCATCAAATCTGGACGATACCAATCACGGTAAAATCTTTTTACTGCATCGTAATCAGAATTCTCAATAATTTCAGGCTTTCCAATAGGAAGTCTCTTTGCATATTGAGAGTTACTGTACATCATTGGGAAAGTAACCTTTTGCATACGCTGATCAGGACTCAGTCTAGTTCTCCATTCAGAAACAACTACACCTCTTTCCTTATCTATTTCTTCATCGTCAAAAGAAACACCACCTGCCCAGTCTTCCATGACAAGCATTCCTTTATCAAGAAGTTCTTGATCATCTGTTCTTACTTGTAGCATATATACTGTTTCGTCGAAGCTAGTATATGCATTTAAATCAGGACCAAACTTAGTACCTACAGATTCTAAGTAATCTACTAATTCATTTTTCTTAAAGTTCTTTGATCCATTAAAGGCCATGTGCTCCACAAAGTGAGCTAGTCCTTGTTGATCTTCATCTTCTAAGATACTTCCTGCCTTTAGTGCCAATCTCAATTCGGCTCTGTTTTCAGGTTTTGTGTTCTTCTTGATGTAATAAGTCATTCCGTTGGCTAGAGTCCCCATTCTTACGTCTGGGTCCATAGGTAAGTCTCCCTTCATCATCATTGGTGACGCAGCTGCAGTCGAAGGTGCTGCCGGCACTGTTGGAGGAGTTGGAGTCGCTGGAGCTTGTACTGTTTCTGTTATTTTGCTTGTCTTACAAGCAAAAACCATTAAGCAGAAGCCCAATAGATACGCTAATCTCATATTTTAAGTTTTGATTTGAAATAATTAAGGTTTATTATATTGCTATAACTCGCTTTTCAGCAAAAGATACAGCACTCTAAAGTAATCTTTTTCTGTAAAACCGGAGAGGTTCATGGAAAGGATAATGATATCTTAACAAAGATTTTACAATCTTAGTATATGTTAGCTCGACTTATTCGTCGATATACGATGTAATTATATCAACGATTCGGTATTAAGTGCTAAATCGTTGACTTGCAAAAGTGCTCTCACTGCAAGGCGGTGATAACCAATAGTAGCATAATCCTGATGTAGCATTTTGCAAAATTTACCGGACCATTTCGGTATACATGAGATGAAAAAATCGATGTTTTATACCATTTGCAGTTTAAACTGGTGTTAGTTGCATTTATGTTTCCGTCCCTATAATACCACTTGTAGTATAAAATGGCGTGCAAGATTTTAGATTGAAATAATCAAGGTCGAGGTGAACGCCCGCTGCGCAGCTATATTGATCCGGTGGATCAATATAGGAAGGGAGCTGTCGAAAACTGGAGACAGCATGTAAGATCACTGTATAATAG
>JALZVN010000410.1 GCA_023299965.1 Saprospiraceae bacterium
AATATGCGGATAGTCAATTTATTTTTTTTGCTTATTGAACTACTATACCTGCAATAGCGCCAGTGATAAAACAAGCTATTGTTCCACCTATCAGTGCTTTTACACCTAATTCAGTGAGCGTAGGTCTTTGGCTCGGAGCCAATGAACTGATCCCACCAATTTGAATCCCAATAGATGAAAAGTTTGAAAACCCGCATAGTGCATAGGTCGCAATAATTATAGATTTAGGACTAAGGTTTACATTTGGGTCAGCCATCAATCCTTGCAGGTCTATGTATCCAATGACTTCATTGATCACTGTTTTTTTGCCCAATAATTGACCAACCAAAGTAATATCTGCATAGTCTACACCCAATAGCCATGCGATTGGGGCGAAGAGCAATCCAAGTATATATTCGAGATTAAAGCCACCAAATCTGCCTCCAGTGATTTGAGATATCTTATCATTAAAAGTAAAATCGGTAGATACCCCTTCCACCAAAACCTGATCAAGAACAATCAAGTCGCCAACCCATAAAAGAAAACCATTGACGAGAGCTACCAAAGAAATAAAGACAAGAAGCATGGCTCCAACATTCACTGCCAGTTTTACGCCATCTGTAGTGCCTAATGCGATGGCATCCAAAAGGTTATTACCTATCTTTTCTTGGGGTATTTTTACATCAGTGTCTACCTTATCTGTTTCCACTTCAGGGTACATTATCTTTGCGGCTACAATAGCAGCTGGAGCAGAAATAATAGAAGCGGTCAGAAAGTGGATGGCGTATTCATCTCCTATGATAGAGACGAAAAGTGCAAATACTCCTCCGGCAATAGTAGCCATGCCTCCCGTCATGAGACACATGATTTCAGAACGAGTCATGTTTTCCAAAAATGGTTTAATGACTAGTGGCGCCTCAGTTTGACCAATAAAAACATTAGCGGCCGCAGCGATGCTTTCCGCACCAGATAGCATCATTACCTTACTCATTACCTTGGCAAAACCGTAGATGATCATTTGCAAAATACCCAAATAGTAAAGTATAGCAGAAAAAGCTGAAAAGAAAATGATAGTAGGTAATACTTTAAATGCAAACATATACCCTAGTTTATAGGGGACTTGCAAGCCTGTAGCGAAATTTGTGGATTGGATATAGGTTTCATCAGGCCAAGATCCAAAAACAAAACTAGCACCTGCCTCAGCATAGCCCAACAAGGCTACAAAGGCATCCGCTATAATCTTGAAAAAAGCATATATGAAAGGAACTCGAAGTATCACGATCGCAAGTACGAGTTGTAATACTAAGCCGCCAACTACCAATTTCCAGTTGATGGCACCTCGATTATTACTGAGCAGAAAACAGATGCCCAACATTACTGCTATTCCAAGGCCCCCTCGCAGGATATCTATTAATATTTCCATTTCTCGTCTTGACGTTGTTTGATTCAAATGTAGCGATTGCACAGCACTTATTGAAATAAAGCAATGCGTTTCTTATGCCATTACTATTCGATAGATTTGTTCAATTATAGAACATAACTTACTTTTACGCTATGCAAAAACCTTACGTTATAGGGGTCTGTGGAGGCTCAGGATCAGGAAAGACCACTTTGGTGCATCTAGTCCGCCAAGCATTTGATGCTGAGAAAATCTGCCTGCTCTCTCAAGATGATTTTTATATCCCGAGAGAAGAACAGGAAAAAGATGGAAATGGGATAGTAGACTTTGATCGCCTGACCTCTATCAATCTTCAAGACTTTCAAGATAGTTTGGGGCAGCTTATCAAAGGAAAATCTTTGTCTTTGAAAGAGTATGTCTTTAATAATGAATTAGCGCAAGCAAAGATTAAACAAATCAAATCTGCTCCGATTATCATTGTAGAAGGGCTATTTATTTTGCATTCTGAGGAACTCAAAAGTATGATGGATTTGACTGTTTTTATCGATACTAAGGATTCACTTAAAGTGATCAGACGCATTCAGCGTGATCAGAAGGAGCGAAACTACCCTTTAGATGATGTATTGTACAGATACGAACATCATGTTCTACCTTCTTACATGAAGTATATTGAACCTCATAAGAAAGAGACAGACTTGATATTAAACAACAACGGGGATGTCAAGAAGGCTGCAAATCTGCTGAGTAATCTGATAAAAGGTACGTTAGCTTAGACTTAATATTAAGCCGTGAGCTGGGATATTTTTTGCTCTATAGCCTCTAATTCTTCTACCACAGTAGCATAAAGACGCAAGTCCCCGCTACGCTGTATCTGCATAGCCTGCTCTGACTTTTGCTTATATTCTCGCTGTAACTCCTTTAAAGGATTCTTTTTGAAAAAACCGAACATATTTTAATATTTTGAAGCATAACATGAGAATCAGCATTATGTTCAATCACATCGTTGTTTATGTGTGTGGTTTGGGGTCTCCCGCTAAAAGATTTGCTGAAAAAGCAAATCCTTTAGCGGGCGGGTCGTCCAAGACTGCGCTAACGCTCCGGTCCTCCAGTCTCCTTCAATCAGTCGACTTTCGGACTGGCTCTCAAGGAGCCATCATTCCCACCCCTAGCCCAAAAAGGGGAGTATGGTTCAATAGGATGGGTTTCTATAATTTTGGCAATTCCAATGAGACAATTAGATGATATTGTCAAATTCATTCTCTATTGATCGCTTGACGATATGACCAACAGCGTTCTTCTTTGCCGTCCCCATAAGTATGAAGATTTTGTCTATTTCATTCAAGAAAGCACCGTCCACCATCTGCTTGATGTCATTAAAGTTTTTGAGATAGGCTACATCCGGTATCTTATAGATTTGACTTTGTTCACCATCTTCAAATTGTAGACTGAATTTGTTATTCATTTGAAATAAAGTGATCTTATAAGTAGAGTGGGGGATTTCTCCGACTATGCGCATAGTATATTATTTAATGTTTGGATTGATACTCTTTGACAAGAGGGTATATATTTTTTTGAGAGCTGGATTTTTGCGCAGGAGTTTTTGATGATCTTTTAGAGTTTGTTCATCTCCTCTGATGGCAGGACC
>JALZVN010000411.1 GCA_023299965.1 Saprospiraceae bacterium
AAGACTTCGCGTGACTATTCTCGAAGTTTTGAATCACTCCTGACGGTGTGCCATTGTCTCCAGCAAAAATGATGATTGTATTTTCTCTCGTCGTCTCATTCATGCTGTCCAGTAGTCTACCTATTTCACTATCCATCGCTTCGATAGCGGCGATATATTTACCTAGATTATTATTGGTGTTGTTGACAGTAAAGAGGTCGGCAGGTGGTATGTGAAAAGGAGAGTGGGGAGCAGTATATGCCAACCAGAGTAACCACGGTTGGTTTTGGTCTCCAATCCAATCTATAGAAGCGTTGGTCAGATCCGTTGTCATGTACTCTGTGGTAGGAGTAGTGACTCCGTTCTCTACTTTATCCCAAGCGTAATAGTCGTTAATAACGCCACTGATTATTCCTTCAAAATGATCAACTCCATGCTCCGCAGGATGATTGTCATTTACAGGTGACGAGATATGCCACTTTCCAATGACGGCACTCGCGTACGTGTTGTTGGTGTTTTCGTTGATCACATTAAAAAGAGATTGGTGCTCGAGGTCAAGGTTTCCAGGAGGTCTTTGCACTCCCGTTTTTACACCATACTTTCCACTCATGATAGCTGCTCTAGTAGGGGTGCAAGCAGGAGCCGCCCAGGTATTGGTAAAGCTCAAACCATTTTCGCGCAGCGCATCTAAATTAGGTGTCGTAGCTAAACGATTGCTTTCTTGGTATCCATTGAGCGCGTCTATACCGAGGTCATCCGCTATGATAAGCAGAATGTTGGGATCTTCATTTTGGGCATGTAAAGAAAAAGTACTCAAAGCTAGACAACTGAGAAAGAAAAGTAAAGTGTGTTTCATGTTGAGGGAGGGTTAAAGTATTATACCATTCGTAATTTAAAATTATTTAAATACGTGGGTCATTTTATAGTTCAATTGGTATTACATGCTAATATTGCAAAATGTATACCGTATGGGGCTATTATATCATTTTAAATGGCAACTGGTATAAATGGTTGTATTCAAAAAAAGGCAACCCAAACCAGGGTCGCCTTTCCTTTTTTAATCATTTAAATATCTATTCTTACAAATCAAATTTGATTCCTTGAGCCAATGGCAAAGAAGTCGTGTAGTTAACCGTATTTGTTTGTCTACGCATATATGCCTTCCAAGCATCAGACCCTGATTCTCTTCCGCCACCTGTTTCCTTTTCACCACCAAATGCTCCACCAATTTCTGCACCAGAGGTACCGATGTTTACATTAGCGATACCACAGTCAGAACCAGAAGCAGACAAGAACGCTTCCGCCTCTCGTACACTATCCGTCATGATCGCAGAAGATAAACCTTGAGGTACATTATTTTGGATCGCAATCGCCTCTTCCAATGTTTTGTACTTCATGATATATA
The DNA here is from genome assembly GCA_023299965.1 of Saprospiraceae bacterium. Lineage (GTDB taxonomy): Bacteria > Bacteroidota > Bacteroidia > Chitinophagales > Saprospiraceae > JALZVN01. The sequence continues at coordinate 1,385 of JALZVN010000411.1, forward strand.
AGATAGGAGCGAACGTTTCCGTTTGGACGACTTGCATTTCGTTATCTGCTTCTACTATTGCAGGTTTCACATAGCAGCCACTACCATATCCTCTACCCGTCATCACACCTCCAGGCACCAAAATCTTAGCACCTTCCTTCTTCGCTTGAACCAATGCATTAGTATACATTTCTACTGCATCCTTATCGATAAGAGGTCCTACATGATTCTTTTGATTCAGTGGGTCACCGATATGCAATTGCTTATACGCTTTCTTCAATACCTTCTTCGTCTTATCATATACACTCTCATGGATAATCAATCTACGCGTAGAAGTACACCTTTGACCAGCAGTACCTACCGCGCCAAACACAGCACCAGGCAGTACGATAGCTGGATCAGCAGATGGCGTCACGATGATAGCATTGTTACCCCCCAACTCCAATAATGATTTACCCATTCTCGCAGCCACAGTAGCCCCTACTATCTTACCCATTCTAGTACTACCCGTAGCAGATACCAATGGTATTCTAGTATCTGTAGTCATATACTCACCTATATTATAGTCACCATTGATGATACAAGAAACGCCTTCAGGAACTTTATTTGCCTTCAGTACTTTGTGCAAAATGTTTTGACAAGCTACAGCACACAATGGTGTTTTCTCAGACGCTTTCCATATACAAACATCACCACAGATCAATGCGATCATACTATTCCATGACCATACGGCAACAGGAAAGTTAAACGCAGAGATAATTCCTACTACACCCATTGGGTGCCACTGCTCAGACATTCTGTGCCCAGGTCTCTCAGATGGCATCGTCAGTCCGTACAGTTGTCTAGACAAGCCAACCGCAAAATCACAGATGTCAATCATCTCCTGCACTTCACCAAAACCCTCTTGTAGACTCTTGCCCATCTCGTAACTTACCAATCTCCCCAGTGCATCCTTATTCGCTCTCAACTCCTGACCATACTGTCTCACGATTTCTCCTCTAAGCGGAGCAGGCTTTGACCTCCAAGTTTTGAAAGCCTCTTGTGCTTTCTTCATTACATTCTCGTACTCCTTCTTTGAAGTGACACTCACGCTACCGATCAATTTTCCATCTACAGGCGAGTAGGAGTCAATATATTTTTTAGAACTAGCCGTTGACTTCAGACCCGTCGAAGTCCCGTTGTTCTTTTTCTTTAATCCAAGTTTTTTCAGAAATGACATATTGTATGTTTTTATTGTAAAGCTATAAACTATTGTGGTATATACGTGGTTTTTTCGCTTATGTTTTGGGGTCTACCCACTGTCATGGAGCTGCCCGCCAAGACCGCCCGTACCATGCCGAGGGTCGCGTCGTCCGCTACTACATCCCGATGGAAAAATCGGGATATACCGCTACCACCGCTAGCCCTTCTAGGGCTTTCGGCTATTCGCCACGCCCGATGCAAGCAATGATAAATGATAAGTTATGAATTATAAATGCAAATTTAGCGCTTAAGGAATGAGTTGTAAATTTTCTAAATTGGCGCTGCCTATTTATTTTGCCTAATAGAGAAGATTAAAAACGCTTGATTTGGCTGTGCAATTAGCCATTTCATAAGTTCATAAAAGGGCCCCAAGAATTTGTATAATTTCGTATTTTGAACCCGCAATTTAAAATATGAAAAAACTTCCTAAGATTTTGCTCGGAATATTTGCAGTGCTATTAATAGCCTTGATTGTTTTCTTTCCCAAACTTAAAAGACTGAATCATGTCTTGTC
>JALZVN010000412.1 GCA_023299965.1 Saprospiraceae bacterium
GTACGGATTGAGAAATATGTACCTAGGAGTTCCTGTAAAATTAGGAAAGAACGGTATCACAGAAATCCTTAAGTTGAAGTTGAACAAGACGGAAATGAATGGATTGAAGAAGTCAGCAAAAGCTGTAAAAGGCGTGATGGATACATTCAAAAAAATGAAGATCAAGTAATCATTTGATTTCGAAAATATAAAGGTCAAGTACGATGATATTGTGCTTGACCTTTTTTTCGTGCCTAATACCAATAATTAATCTTCAAAGCAACCGCTCTATTGCTAGTAGTGATCTCTGAGCTCATCACATCATAGTTGTCAATATACACTAAGAAGAGATCTGACTGAGGAGCAAAACGCCACTGCAATCTAGAGTTGATACCCATAAAATCAGACTGGTCTACAAACTGAAACAAAGTAGTCCAAATTAGATTCCTCGAGAAACCAATTTCAATTTTTGACAACAAAGCAGTTATCAATTCTTCTCCATGCGGATCAGGAAAGTTGAATTTGTTGAACTGATATTCTACACCAAAATTGGCCCAAGGTTGGATACGATAATTCACCCCGGCAGTAAATCGGTTGAGTGTTCCATTATAGAATTCACCCAATTGCGCACTTGCAGAATACTGCAATAGCTTACGGCCATCAGAGTCATAACCTACCTCAAAATTTGTAAAATTATATCTGTCAGAAGGTAAAGGTTCTCCATCACTCACGAATGAAAATGGAAGCAATAATTCAACTTCATTGTTGTTTACACCCACATTTACTTCGCTTGTATTACTAAATCTCAAGAAGTAATTTAGACTATTATTACGCTCATTGAACGACCAGTCAGGATTGAAGGTGAGTTGATTTTCAAAGCCAATATTGTGCCTTTGTATTTTTCCTTCCTTAGGTCTAATGGTATAATCTGCAGTAGTCAGCCATTGGTTGAATCCTACTCTGATAGAAGTGTCTCTTATCGCATCAAAATTGTCAACTCTCAAATTAAATCCAAGGTCAGTAAAGTAGTTTTCTTGAACTACCATCATATTGGTCGATGTATTCCAATTTGAATTTTGATACTGACCACCAAGATTGTAAAAGCCTGTCTTTTCATCGAATCCATCTTTAAAAGATTGATGTGCACCAGCCCAGATAGAACGCTTGCCATCTGAAGATTTAAATAGCCCCTCGAGGCTCGCATTTTTACTTGAATTTTCTTTCTGCGGATCAAAATCATCAAAGGCTTGCTGGCTTACAAAAAGCCCTTTGATATTGGACAGTCCAAATTGCTTTTGTGCAGCCACTGCTGTCTGATTTAAGGCAGGAGAACTTTCACTTTTACCCGTATGCGTATTCATTACACCTACTCGAATATCGTCCGTGACATTGCCCGTAGCCCTCACTCCATATAGAAGAGGCACCGCTTGACCATTTTCATCGAGACCTATTCGGCGAGAGAAAAATGGGGTCACAGGACCGATTCCAAAGTTTCCAAATATATCACTATTCTCCAGGAAAAAAGTTCTCTTCTCTGGTAGAAAAATACTAAATCGGGTAAGATTGGTCACCAACTCATCCACCTCGATTTGAGAGAAGTCCGGATTGATCGTGACATCTGCATTCAAGGTAGAGGTTAAAGCAAATCTCGCATCCAATCCCGCATTGCCATCCAACTCGACATCTTCACCATTGTCCTTATTTACACTTCCTGTTACATATGGAATAATATTAAAGTTGCCAGATTTTTTTGTTGGAGGGGCATCCCAAACTAGAGCTCCCGCAAAAGCAGGATTAGGTGGCCAAAATGATTCAGGTACTGCAGTCCAATTGTGAAATTCATTGATACCTTGAATGCCCCGGACTATATTCATTCCCCATTCCATATTCTTGTCATTGTATCGAAGTATTTTGAAAGGAATGGCAATCTCTGCTGTCCAGTACCCATCGTAGACTTTTACTTCTCCTTTCCATTTGTTGTTCCAGTCACTATTGATTCCGGAATTGGGTGCGTATTGCGCATCCCATTGCACACCCGCTGCAGATACACCAAACAGAAAGGCATTGGTACGCGTATTCAGTGGGTCAAGTATCATAGCTATCCCGTCGTTATCCCAAAACTCATCTCGCTTCAAAGTTTGTATGACGATATCACTACTTTGGACACACTTCGCAGCCATGTATAGATTGTCTTCATCATAGGTAAACTGAACTTCCGTTCTTGGATCGGCGGCTTCAGCGAAGTAAGGTGTCTTTTGCCAAAAATCTGTTGCGATATTTGCTTGTTGCCAAGTGGACTCATCTAAGACGCCATCGACTGTAATCACTTCAATCGTTTTATTATTTTCTAAGCGAAAAATATTCTTGAATTCAGCTACATCTGGTTGCGCTTGGGCTAGGGTAGAAACCAGCACCGTCACCAATAAAAAAAGATATATTTTAGATTTGAATTCCATATTGAAATGTAGCGTAAATTAAGATTTGTAAATCTTCGCAAAATTAGACTTTATTGTCCAAAAATGGTGATTTTGTTTCACTTTATTGAAAGCTATATATAGATAGGGTGTGCTTACGACAAGTTTCCTAGACGTATGCTTTTTGATTTTTTTTGGGCGATCCCTGACGATCCGCTGCGCTACTGTCAGGACCGTGCTATGCGCCACTACACTTTCGTTTCGGTCCTGCGGCTGCCAAAAAAGTGCAGCCACACGACAGCTTCCTTCGGTCGCTTGGCTACTATCACTATCGCGGATTTTTGACCCTCAACTCTTGAGTTTTTTCTATTTTTTATTCAATATATTTTTTGGTGATTTATTTTTGTTACATGGCGCCTGCATACTACAATATAGTTGTTTGCCAATTTTGGTCATTATTCATCTAAATGTCTCTAAGATTATTCAAAAAAGAATCTTACCTTGATTACTCAGAAAATCAAACAACAAAAATGAAAACCTACCTATCTATTTTCTCGCTTATTTTGCTATTGACCAGCTGTACACAACCACAGGAAGAAGTCAAAAATGTAGAACCCTTACCGGGATCATTTGCTTCCATGCAACAGATGAGCTTTTCAAGAGCGTATCCCAATGATGATATTCCTGCTCATGGATTTTACAAAGGCTACCAACAGCATCTGTTAATGAAAGGACAGAATGTAGCCAACAGATCTTTAGAAGACGACTGGGAGAGTATAGGTCCCTTCAATATATCAGGTAGGGTATTGAGTGTAGGCATCAACCCTCAAGCCGATAGTACGCTATATGCGTGTACAGCGAGTGGAGGTCTTTGGAGGTCGAGAAATTTAGGTCAAGGTGTATCATGGGAAAAGATAAATACGGGTTTTCCAGTCTCAGGAGTAAGTGATATCGAATTTGCTCCGGAAGATAGTACAGTCATGTTTATTGGTACTGGCGAAGTATACAATTATGCATCTACAGGAACGGATGGTGCTTATCGACCTACCAGAGGATCTTATGGTATTGGTATTCTAAAATCTACAGATGGAGGAACGACTTGGCGTAAAAGTTTAGATTGGACACTGCAAAATGGGAGAGGAGTATGGATGATCAAAATAGACCCTACAAATCCTCAAAATGTATACGCTGCTACTACGGATGGAATTTATAAGTCTACCAATCAAGGAGATTCATGGTCTCAAGTGTCAGATGTGATAATGGCTACGGACATAGAGATTCATCCTACTAGACCGAATGAAATATTGGCCTCCCATGGAAATCTAAATTCTGAAGGAAAGGGAATTTATAAGTCCGTCGATGCTGGACAAAATTGGACAAAAATAGGAGGGGCATTAGTAGAGGATTTTGGAGGTAAAATACAATTGGCATTTGCACCATCTAATCCAGATGTAGTTTATGCTTCTATTGGTAACACTTTGGGTTTTGATGATGGTGCGACCTGGTTGTATCGTTCAAGCAATTTTGGTGAGGATTGGACTTTGATCAGTGTTGAAGATTATTCAAGATGGCAAGGTTGGTTTTCGCATGATGTTTCAGTAAATCCACAGAATGAAGATGATATCATAGCAATAGGAATTAGTATCTGGAAAAACTTTTCTATTATTGGTAATTTAGTAGAGGTCAGTTTTAATGGTCAAATTTTAGGCACCGCCCCGATTGGAGAACCAGATGGTCCCCCTAACTATTCCCATTCAGATCATCATTTTGTGCAGCACCATCCTAATATTCCTGGCTTAGTTATTTTTGGGAATGATGGCGGTGTCTTTCTATCTTTTGATGGTGGAGATAATTTTCAATCTGCAAACGGTGGAATGCAGACTACCCAATTCTATAATGGTTTTTCTGTAAGTCCTATAGGAGATTTAGCTATGGGCGGATTACAGGATAATAACACTGTTAGATACAATGGAAATGGGGCGTGGACGAAAGTGGTATCCGGGGATGGATCCTGGTCAGCGATCAACCCTGAAAATACAAATATTGTGTACGGATCGTCACAAAATCTAAGGGTGCGAAAATCGGTAAACAGAGGCAATAATTTTACCACTTTGTCTTTCCCCGTAGCCAATGTGCCATTATTTATTGCCCCTTACATTTTGGCACCTTCCAATCCTGATAGAATGTATTTTGGCTCTTCTACTTTATTTCGTTCGGACAATGGAGGAGATAATATTGAAGTACTGAGTGATATTGATAATATCATTACTAATCCAATATACGCGATGGAAGTAAGCCCCATAGATGCTGATGTTTTATACTGTGCTACTGGTCCGTACCCAGTAGATCCATTGCCAGAAGAACCACAAGTTGTGATTACGAGAGATGGTGGACTCACTTTTGAAGTTGCCCTGACGGACTTACCGAATCGTATTGTCAATGATGTCACAGTAGATCCCAATATTCCCTCCATAGCTTATCTTACATTGAGTGGGTTTGGTTCTGATCATCTGTTCAAAACGATTGACTTTGGACGCACCTGGACTTCTATTGATAATGGTTTGCCCGATGTACCAGGAAATGCTATTTTAGTTAACCCTAATAATACGGATCAGTTATTTTATGGAAATGACATTAGTGTATACATAAGTAATGATGCCGGCGAGACTTGGGCTACACTTGATGCAGGTCTTCCCAACGCAGCTATCGTTATGGATATAAAAATTGCTGCAGAGGATAATAGTATTTGGATTGCGACACATGGCAATGGAATCTATAGAAGAAATTTAGATCAGGTAGAAGTGTCCACACAATCTATTGCGCAAATTGAAGATCTAAGTATTTATCCCAATCCTGTCAATTATGTTGTAAACATCAAAACGGAACTCCCAACTGAATCTGTGTCATATGAAATAATAGATCAACTAGGAAGACTGATCCAAAAAGGTCAAATTTTAAACAGTCAAATCGAAGTGCCAAATCTGCCCAATGGACTTTACGTGCTGAAGGCTTCAGCGAAAAATAAAGTCTTTACGGCTAAGTTCGTTAAAATTTAAAAACGCTTTGAAAAGAAAAACGCTACAAGAATGTACAAAAAATATTAGTGAAAGTTAGCTATTTTAGAGGCGTACAGTTAGTAAATAAAGGATGGAAAGGCAATGATGCATTAATCTTAATTTTGAATACCTACTAGATAAATGGAAAATCATCTTTTAATTTTGATATTCATTTTTAGTTTCAATTTGTCTGCGCAATTTGATTTAAAACAGGTTGAAGTAGAGGATGGATATTCTTGGAGAACGCATTTACGAGCGGAATTAAACAACTTATATTTTAATTCAGATCCAATTGTAAACTCAAATTTATGTTTATGATCCAACAGTTTATTAATACCATTTGTGTCTAAATATGTGCGTAATTTTATAATCTAATTGGTATAACTAGTGCCTGATGCGCGATCTCGCTTTTCGCGAGGAGCCTAGAATGGATGAGGGGTGGTAGCGAGCACGAAGTAAAGCGGACGACCCGACCCTAAGCGCAGCGCAAGGGGCAGCCCATAAAACTTATGAATTTTCAATGTGCAATTTTTGACTCTTTTATATCAATTGTATAGTTCAAGTGGTATTGTAAGATTAATATGGAATATATTCCATTGATTTATTTTTTAATTGAAGACGAAAGAGAAGCGCTTGTCATTGATTAACGCAAATTGCATTTAAAATTGAAAAGGGCCATCTCGTAAGAGACAGCCCTTTTCTTATTCTAGAGAGGTGAATTCATAATTCATAATTCACCATTCATAATTCAATTACGCTTTATCGTCCACTTCTTCGAACTCAACATCTTGAACGTCGTCGCTTTCAGTATTTTCTTCAGCAGAAGCTTGGTCGCCTGCTCCAGCATCAGCGCCACCTTCAGCACCTGCTGCACCTTCTTGTTGTGCTGCGTAAAGATCTTGACTAGCTGCTGTCCAAGCTGCATTCAACTCTTCCATTGCTGTGTCCACTGCTGCAACGTCGTCAGACTGGTGTGCTTCTTTTAACTTAGCGACACCGTCTTCGATAGCCTTCTTTTTGTCTTCAGGAATCTTCTCGCCGAATTCTTTCATTTGTTTTTCCGTTTGGAAAATTAGAGAATCTGCGCTGTTCATCTTGTCCACTTTTTCTCTAGCGGCTTTATCTGTATCTGCATTGGCTGCTGCCTCTGCTTTCATCTTTTCGATTTCTTCCTTAGACAAACCAGTAGACGCTTCGATACGAATATTTTGCTCCTTACCTGTTCCTTTGTCCTTAGCTGATACGTTCAAGACACCATTGGCATCCATATCGAAAGTAACTTCTATCTGAGGCATCCCTCTAGGTGCTGGTGGAATACCATCCAAGATAAATCTACCTACTGCACGGTTGTCTTTCGCCATAGGACGTTCCCCTTGTAAGATGTGAATCTCTACTGATGGCTGGTTATCCGCTGCTGTGGAGTATACCTTAGATTTCTTAGTAGGAATCGTAGAGTTAGACTCAATAACAACATCGTAAACACCACCCATAGTCTCGATACCCATTGATAATGGAGTAACATCTAAAAGCAAGACATCCTTCACATCACCTGAAAGTACACCTCCTTGGATCGCTGCACCAATTGCAACCACCTCATCAGGATTTACCCCTTTGTTTGGCTTCTTTCCGAAGAATTTTTCTACTGCATTCTGTATAGCTGGGATTCTTGTAGATCCACCTACCAAAATGATTTCGTCTATTTCGTTCTTATCCAAACCTGCATCAGTCAATGCATCTTGGCAAGGCTTTAAAGTTCTTGTAATCAAGTCATCCGCCATCTGCTCAAACTGAGATCTAGACAACTTCACTGTCAAGTGCTTAGGCACTCCGTCTACAGCGGTGATATATGGTAAAGTGATCTCCGTCTCTGTACCTGCTGACAATTCTATCTTTGCTTTTTCTGCCGCTTCTTTAAGACGCTGCAATGCCATAGGATCCTTTGTAAGGTCAATAGCTTCCTGCTTCTTGAAAGTCTCTGCTAAGTGATCAATGATCACCTGATCAAAATCATCACCTCCTAAGTGCGTATCTCCGTTAGTAGATTTTACTTCAAAAACACCGTCACCCAATTCTAGGATAGAAATATCAAATGTACCACCCCCTAAATCGAAAACTGCGATAGTACTATCCTGATTTTGCTTGTCTAATCCGTATGCCAATGCAGCAGCAGTTGGTTCGTTGATGATTCGCTTTACTGTTAAACCAGCGATTTCACCCGCTTCAATAGTAGACTGTCTTTGAGAATCGTTGAAGTAAGCAGGAACAGTGATGACCGCTTCTGTAACTTCTGTACCCAAAAAGTCTTCCGCTACCTTCTTCATTTTTTGAAGAATCATAGCAGATATTTCTTGTGGAGAATATTTTCTACCATCGATCTCTACTCTTGCCGTATCGTTTTCGCCTTTGACAACCTTGTATGGCATACGTCCGATCTCTTTCTTTACTTCTGAGAAACGAGAACCCATAAATCTCTTTACAGAGGCTACTGTACCAGTTGGGTTAGTTATAGCTTGACGCTTAGCAGGATCTCCTACTTTACGTTCTCCACTATCCATGAAACCAACAATAGATGGGGTAGTTCTTTTCCCTTCATCATTTGGAATGACCACCGGCTCATTACCTTCCATCACAGAAACGCATGAGTTGGTTGTACCTAAGTCAATACCTATAATTTTACCCATTTTACTTGAAATTTTTATTTGTTTAATTTTGTTTTGCTCTTATTTTTAAAGCTTACATTAAGATATATGTCAATGTGTGTGCCAATGGGTATAAACTGACATTTATGTCAATTTTACCTTGTTTTAGGTTTTCTAGGCTGTCTTAAAGTCAAATCAAAGCTGACAATCTGTCAATACGGCATGATTGGCAATTCTGTCATAAATTGTGAATGCTATTGTTTTGTTAGTTTTTTTAGCGAAATTGTGAAGTTTAAATCATGTTCAACTTATTACCGAAATAACCAAGTATGTGGAGAGGATTTTTTTTATTGCTTACCGTTGGCATATTACTTTCAAGCTGTGGAGGGCCAACTGCTGAAGCAAAAAAGCAAAACATTGGAGAGGAGCCAATAAGTGAAGAATTGCGAGCTAAGGCTCAAGCAGTTGGACGTATTCCAACGTCTATTGAGATAAATTTCATGAGTGGCTTTTGGCATATTGCTAGTGCATTCAATGTGGATTCTGTAGGAGACTTCAAACCATATGATGGCACTTGGTTTGACTTCAGAGAAAATAATGAATTCATCTGGGGAAGGTATGCGGATGAAGTAGGCAAAGGCGCATGGGGCTGGGATGAAGGGAAACAGTATCTCTATTTTTTTGGAGAGAAGCATACTGAATTTTTTATAGGAGAGTGGGAGGCCAAGAATAATGGAGATATTGTGGTCCTTATAGGTAGTACTCCAAACAATCCAAGATCCACACAATACAAAATTGTAAGAAGGCATCAAAAGGTAATATCAGAATGAGAAACTATCTAATTTATGTTGTTGTAGCAGCATCCACGTTGTTAATGCAATGCGCGGAGTCAGCACCTAAACAAACAACTTCAGAAAAAACAAAGGGTAGTGCGGTCAGTGAAAAAGCGACTAAGAGTAGAGTTAATGATTTGTTAGCACCTCCTGATTGGGCTAAAGATGCTACTATATATGAAGTCAATTTAAGACAATATACTCATGAGGCTACCTTTAAATCTTTCTTACCGCATATTCCTAGGTTGAAAGATATGGGTATAGACGTACTTTGGTTTATGCCTATCTATCCCATCAGTGAGGTGAAAAAAAAAGGAGATTTGGGTTCTTATTACGCCGTTCAAGACTATACCGCAGTGAATGAAGAGGAGCATGGAAGCTTAGCTGATTTTAAGGAAATGGTAAAGGACATTCATCGCGCCGATATGAA
>JALZVN010000413.1 GCA_023299965.1 Saprospiraceae bacterium
CAAGATCCTATAGTTATCCAAGATCCAGACTTTGAATTTATTGTTGACCAAGAAGGGGAATACCAGATTACACGTATAGAAGCTGCAGGTTGTGCTAGAGATCTTGATGATATAGCTATGGTTTCTAATCAGTCCTTTTCATTAGACATTGCACCTACTCCTACCTTGTGTAGTGATTCTGAAGATGGAATGTTAATGGCTGTTATTTCTACAGGATCAACTGGCACATTCGAATACTTATGGTCAGATCCTTTAGGTCAAACGACTGAAATGGCAATTGGATTAGCACCTGGTTTGTATACGGTAACGGTTACAGATGAATTGGGATGTACGCAAGAACTAATGCAAGAAGTACAAGCCGCTACACCAGTATCTGTTATGCCAGCGCTTGTTAATGGTACTACCTGTGGAGATCCTAATTCAGGAGAAATTTCTGCAACGGGTACAGGGGGGACCGATGTATTTGATTTTGAATGGTTTGACAATGGAGGAATGTCCGTAGGAACGGGATCCTCCCTTGGAGATCTTGCTGCAGGTGTTTACGAAGTAGTCGCTAGTGATGAAAATGGATGTGAAATAAGAGAATCTATTACGATTCCTGCAGATGAAGATACCCCAGTAGTTTTTGCTGTGTCGACAGTAATAGACTGTAACAATTTGAGCGTAACTATAAACACAGATGGGACTTCTCTAGACGGGGTAGACGGAAACTTTACATATGCATGGACGATTAATGCAGGAGGGGGTAGCATCGCTAGTGGAGCAAATGAACCAAATGCTACCGTAGATGCTCCTGGGTCTTACACTTTGACGGTAACTAATACAGACAATGGATGTACTAATTTTATACCAGTTATGGTGACAGATAATATTGTAGATCCCAACCCAGATGCTGGATCTGGATTCGATTGTATCGATGGAGCGATTCAGTTAGGCGGTCCTGATTTAGAAGTTGGAGATATGATTACTTATCAATGGACGGCTTCTAATGGAGGAGCTATTACAGGTCCATCTGATATAGCTAACCCAATGGTTTCTGTCGCTGGTACCTATGAGGTATTAGTTACAAATATGGCGAATGGTTGTACTGCTTTAGAACAAGTAGACGTAAGTGAAATACCGGATGTTGCTGTTGAGGTACCAGCTAATATTGATTGTCGCAACGGAGAAGTGATTTCTTTGAGTGGTGCGGGATCAGAAGCTGGAGCAGATATTACATATGCGTGGACGGCGAGCAATGGTGGAGTTATTGATACAGATGACAATACATTGAATCCTATAGTTAGTGAAGGGGGTACTTACACCCTTACTGTGACTAACTCAGTTACGGGTTGTACGAATACTATGGATATTACAGTTGATGATGTAAGAGCAGATCTTGTAGCCGATCCAGGACAAGTAGAACAAATAAATTGCAATAATCAAACTCTAGAATTAGGAGGTGGTAATACATCCGTTGGGGGTACTATCGTTTATGAATGGACGATTGATACAGATGCCGGTACAAGTTCAGCTAGTTCAGCAACGATTACAGCTACCGCAGGGGGTACTTATACTTTATTGGTTACTGATACGAATAACGGATGTACCGCAATGCAGGAAGTTGTTGTTACGGAAGATATGACAGACCCAGATGTAGAAATACAAATGCCAGCTTTATTAACTTGTCAAGATCCAAACCAAGTACTTACTTCAAATGGATCTAGTACTGGGGACTTTACATATACATGGACTACAGTGGGAGGAAATATTGTTTCTTCATCTTCTGATCCAACGGCTCAAGTTGATGATCCAGGGATGTATACCCTTACCATCGTGAATAACTTGACTGGGTGTGATGCGTCTGAATCTATCGAAGTTATGGAAGATGCAGATTTCCCAGTAGTAACTATCGCAACACCAGCTAATATTGATTGTGATAACACTCAAGTTTTATTAGATGGTTCAGGTTCTGATTCTGGGACGGGTATTGAATATACTTGGAGAGATGATTCTGGTATGGTGATTGGCAATACGCCTAGCATACAAGTAGCTGCTGGTGGGCAGTATATACTAGAAGTAAATAATACCCTTACTGGATGTGTAGAAACGGATCCTGTAATGGTGATGGATATAAGACAAGATCCAGTAGCTGATCCAGGAGATATGCAATTGTTAAATTGTGACGTCAATGCGGTGACGCTTGGTGGTCTTGGTTTGAGCACTGGTCCTGAATTTGAATACGAATGGACGCTTAACTCTATCCCAGTCAGTACAGAACCTAATCCAGAAGTTATGGAAGGAGGAGAGTATACGGTGCTTGTTACCAATACACTGAATGGATGTACCGCGATGGAAGTAGTTATGGTTGAACAAAATACTGAAGATCCTGAGATCGATATCGAACCAAGTGGAATCATCACTTGCCAAGATCCTGTTCAGACCTTACTTACGGATGGAAGTAGTTCTGGAACTGATTTTGAATTCTTATGGACTGGTCCTGATGGGTTTACTTCAATGCTAGAAAACCCAGATATTGATGTGGCTGGAGATTATACCCTTACCATCACGAATACGATCAATAGGTGTGCGGTTACAGAATCCTTAGTTGTAGATGTTATGGCAGACTTCCCAGCGATTGCTATCGAAGATCCTGCTGTGGTAAATTGTAGAGATATGATTATCGAACTTTCTGGTGCAGGTTCTGAAGTAGGGGGCGCAGAAATAGTGTACGAATGGATCGCTAGTAATGGTGGGGTGATAGATGATGACGAAGATACACTAAACCCAGAGATCAGCGCTGCGGGTACATATACACTGACAGTATCAAATACAAGTACAGGATGTAGTCGTACTTTATCTATAGATGTAGAGGATGACTTTGAAGATCCAGTGGCTACGGTGAATCCAGATTTGACTTTTGGTTGTCAAGATGACTTCCTGAATGTTTCAGGTGTAGGGTCAAGTACTGGGCCAAACTTCATATACGAGTGGTCAGCTACTATGGGGAATATAAGTGGAGACCTAAATGATATTTCTACTCAAATCGACCAGCCAGGTGAGTACACATTATTGGTTACCAATATGGAAAATGGATGTACTGCCGATGCGAGTTTCTCTGTTATACCAGATGCTGCATTGCCTCAGATTGAGTTGGCATTACCAGAAATGTTGACTTGTGATAGAATGATGATTCTTGTCAATGCTACTGGTTCTGTTACAGATCCAACCTTTATATACGAATGGAGGTTTGATGGAGTGCCGTTTACACCTGCAGACAACTTTATGTTTAATGTAGAACAGCCAGGTATGTATACCTTGATCATAGAAGATCCAGGTAATGGTTGTATCTCTGAGCAGTCTATCACAGTAGGTCAAGATATAATGCCACCATTGGCTGAAGCAGGAGAGAGCATTACTTTAAATTGCCAAGATATGATGCTAGAATTAGATGCAGGGGCATCTAGTACGGGTGACGATTTTGAATTTATTTGGACAACTGCCAATGGAGGAAATATAGTATCAGGAGAGGATACTGATGAACCATTAGTTGATGCGCCTGGAGATTATCTTTTGACGGTAAGAAATACCCTTACAGGTTGTACGAGTGAAGATATGGTTACTGTTTTACAGGAAATTACGGAACCTATAATTGATTTCGAAGCACCACTTATCCTAAACTGTAGAGATGAGTCTATACCTATATCTGCTATCGTTTCTGATCAAGGAAACAACTTTGATATAGAATGGACAGAGATGGGTACAGCGAATATCGAAGATGGTGAAGATTCATTGACACCAACAGTTAATGAACCAGGTACTTACGTGCTTACTATCACGAATATGGATAACTTCTGTGTCTCTACTAATGAGATAGTAATTATGAGAGATATCGAAGATCCAGCTATTGCTATTGCAGTGCCTGAGATGTTGAATTGTACAACCTTAGATGTAGCGTTAGATGGAGCAGGATCAAGCGAAGGAGATGAGTTTACTTATGAATGGTCTTTACTTTCTGGAACGGGATCATTTACTGGAGCTACCGATGATATTCTTACTAGCGTCAATGGACCAGGGGTATATTTACTTACTATAAATAATACATCAAACTTCTGCGTAAGTACAATGCAGATTGTGGTTGATCAAGATATAGATATGCCAACCGCTGTTACAGGTGCTGCACAAGAAGTGACTTGTGATAATACAGAAGCTCTTCTTTCTGGAGCAGGATCTAGTATTGGAGATGAATTCCAGTATATATGGACACCACTTGGAGGGGGAGCTATTGTATCAGGAGGAACAACTCTTACACCAACTGTAGATTCTCCAGGACAATACGAATTGACCGTTATCAATATGGATAATGGATGTATGAGTACCAGTATACAATCTGTAACTTCTAATGAGATTTTCCCACAAGAAGGACCACCAGTAGCAGACGTGCTTAATTGTGAGCTTATGGAGCAAGTGATTGCTTCTAGTGGTACACCAGGGTTTACTTACGAGTGGAGTACAGCAAATGGTAGTATTGTAGGGGCTACTATAGGAAGTCAAATTATAGTGGATATGCCTGGTGTTTATGTTTTGACTATTACGGATGACTTGACTGGATGTAGTACACCTAATCAGTTTGAAATATTCCGAGATATAGAGGATCCAGATGTAGATGCAGGACCAACTAGTGAGTTGACCTGTACAGAAGTAGTGGCAGCCTTAGTAGGAACTGGGTCTGAAGGCAATAACTTTACCTACGAATGGACTACTGTAGACGGTTCTTTATCTGGTCCTACAGATCAGTTAGAATCTCAAGCGAATGCTTCAGGTACATATACTTTGACAGTATTCAATAATGACAACATGTGTAGCTCAAGCGCTGATGTTATCATTACTGTTGATGAAAGTTTGCCTTCTATTAACGAGCCTGTTGTCATGGAGCCTTTCTGTTTTGGAGATTTAGGAAGCATATCATTTGAAAACGTTAGTGGAGGAAATCCACCGTATGAGTACTCTATTGATGGTGGGGCTACGTTCTTTGATTCGGATTTCTTCGGAGGATTGACACCTGGTCTTTCTTATGATCTATTGATACGTGATGCAAATGGATGTATCGTTCCTGATCAATTGATAATACCTGCTGTAGATTCATTAAGTGTTACTGTAGCAGAAGACTTTGTTGAAATTGACTTGGGAGAGAGTTTCAATATAAATGCATTTACAACTTTTGATCCAAGTGAGATTGTATCTATCACATGGTCTCCGGAGACAGGTTTATCATGTACAGATTGTCTCAATCCTATGGCTACACCAGGTACTGGAATCAACTATGAAGTTGTAGTCGTTAGTGAAAACGGATGCGTTGATCAAGCAACTATTCAATTTAGAGTTAATAGAAATATTGATATTTATATTCCAAATGCATTTTCACCGCACAACGATGATGGAGTAAACGACTTGTTTATGCCATTAGGGAAGCAATCCATAGTCGCAAGAGTATTGGATTTTCAAATCTTTGATCGTTGGGGCGAACAAGTATACTTTGATGCAGACTTCGAGTTAAATGATCCTGCAAGAGGATGGAACGGTGTATTCAGAAATGAAGATTCGCCTACTGGGGTATATGTGTACTACGTTGTAATCGAGTTTGTAGATGGTAGTACAGAGCTTTTTGAGGGTGATGTGACTCTCATAAATTAACAATTTGGTTTTATTGCTAAAACAATACATTGAGGCTGCTCCATTCGTTTGGAGCGGCCTTTATTTTTTGGGTCCATCCCGACCTCGCGTCGGGACCGGGCTCTTTCGCACTCCGTTTCACTTCGGTCCTGCCGGACTACCGCCGAGTATTTAATATTCTGATGATTTGAACCTCTATGGAGATCTTATTCCGATATGGACTTATTATACATTTATTCTCGACGGTCTGCTGTCGATCCCTTGTACGAAGATCTGATACCAATTTTATAGTTCAATTGGTATGAATGGCTAAGAAAGATGGTTTCTTGTTTTGAAAGATCAACGGAGACTTCTTTAAAGTTGATGCGGATCTGAGAAATAAACCTTAATATTGTAGCTCATCAAAATCCAAAGTAAAATTTGAGTTTCCTTATTAAGTATAAAAACTGGTTAATAGTATTATTCACAGTTGCCATAATTGCTGGTTCTGCCATTTATGTTATGAACTACGAACAAGGCAAATTAGAGCAATGTAAGAAAGAAGAGACTGGGACGATTATAGAGACGGAAGAGAAGGAAGGAGGACGATGGCGTATGCAGTACAAATATACCGTAGGTAGTACAGAGTATATTACCAGCGAGATCATAGAGAATAAAGAAGCCGTCAAATTTTTTGCGCTAGGGCAGACTATCGACATTTATTATAGCTGCACCAATCCCAAAGTAAGCAGATCTAAGAAGACAGATGAATAACTGTCATAGATTAGATTACATTAGTTTTTGAGAAGTATTTATTCATAAAACTATGTATCGTTTTACACACACACACACACACACACACACAGCCAACATCGAAGTCAAAAAATCAAGATTTTGCTGAGTTTGAATCCTCAGAATTTCACCTCCATATAATCTATCGATTATTTTGTATTGTACA
>JALZVN010000414.1 GCA_023299965.1 Saprospiraceae bacterium
ACGAAGACGAAATCAAATTTGTTGAACTCAAACGGAGAGATTCTTCCGACAAAATCAGACCGGCACAAATAGAATTTCACAAGAGAGCACTTGAACTGGGATATAAAGAGGAGCAATTTGAGGTGTTTGAGTGGGAATTGGAAGAGTAAAAAATATAAATGAGTAGATTATTATTTCTTATTGTGTTTCTAAGATAAGATGTCTTTGTAGACTTATCATTGTAGATCAAACAGATAGTATTCCGTACAGAGGAAACATATTAACTGATACAAAACTATAAGAAGTATAAGTGTAAAACAATAACTAAATGAGAATACAACTAGCGCTAATCATTTTACTAACATTAACTATTTCTTGTTCGCATGAAAATAAAAACGAAGAAGGCTACACACTTAATGGCCGGTCAATAAATCTAAAGGATGGAACAAAACTTGAGCTATTCGATGCTGTATCTCTAGCAACTATAGACAGCACCATTGTGAAAAATGGCAAATTTGAAATCCAAGGAAAGTTAGATGTTAGCTCAACTATAGCACACATAATGGTTAGAGAGCCTTATGAATACAGGTGGTTATGGTTAGAAAACAAATCTATGGTGATCGATGGTACAGGAACAGATTTCGCCAAGTCCAAAGTAACAGGTTCTTCCATTCATGATTTGGCTGAAACGATTTACGCAAAAATGGAAGCTGATCGTGACCATGAAGAAATAATTGCGATGAATTTTATCTCCCAAAATCCTAATAGCATTATTAGTGCAGAACTGCTTTCAGCCTATTCTATAAATTGGGGCGCACGCAAAGTTGAAGAACTCTATACACCTTTATCACAGCAAAATAAAAACACTTACTTTGGAAAAGAAATAGTAAAGTATCTCGAGCATAATAGAATTCTGCAAATTGGTGATGCTTTTGCTGACTTCGATATGAAAAATAACGCAGGTGAAAATATACGCTTATCAGACCATCTTGGAAAGGTGACCTTGCTAGAATTTTGGTCATCAAGTTGTGGTCCATGTAGAAAAGAAAATCCAAATCTTAAAAAGACCTATGATAAATATAACAAAGCTGGTTTTGAGATATTTGCAGTATCTACGGATACTAAAGAGAGTTCATGGAAAGAAGCAATAGAAAAAGACAAATTAACATGGACACATGCGTCTGACTTAGAGTCTTCAAATAAAGCTAGCTTAATCTACGGTATAACAAGCATACCTGATAACTTCTTAATAGACAAAAATGGAAATATTATCGGTAGAAATTTAAAAGGCAGCTCTTTGAGTAGCGCATTAGAAAAATTATTACACTAGACTTATAAGCAACATAATTAGAACAAACTAAAAACTAACTATATGAAATTCCGCTACGTTACAGTATCATCTACAATCAAAAATTTACTTTATACATTATTGGTAATTACTGGTGTCAGCTTGACACAATCTTGTATCACTATACGAATCAATGATGATGGATCAAGAGATTTGAAGGAGAATGAAACAGCAGCTATCGTTCCTTTTAATTTGACTGATGTAGGTCAAGTCAAAGAATATGCAAGTCAAGAGCAGATACAATTTCAAGAGGTAAATGCAGAAGATCTAAAGGAGATTAAAAAACTATCCAAAAAAACTTGGATATATCTTTGGGGAAGCTGGTGCAAACCTTGCATAGCGAAGCTTCCAAAACTGATTGAGCTTGATAAAAAGGACGACAGCTTGAATATAATTTTCGTATCAGAAGATTATTATATTACTGAATTACAAAGACTACTTCATAGCAACAATTACAACAAAACTCCATATCTTTTGGATAGTAAAATTTATGGTTCCGACAAAAGTGCAAAGCCCAGACAACTAAAAGAGGAATTTTTACCTGAAGTTAACTTTGACCCTGGTTTTCCTCAAAACTATGTATTCAACAGAACAATGAATAGCCAAATTTACAAAGCGGGATTAATAGAAGAAATTGAATTGCAGAAAATAGATATATTAATGAAATAAGACAGGTTCTAGTAAAATTACCTAAATTAACATCCTAAATCTAAATAGACATAAATATTAATGAGCAACGAAACAATATTCCTATCTGTATCACAGATCAAAGTCAATACAGCCTTACATTTACTTCAAGAAGCAGGTATAAATGCACATTCTATCAATAAGATGGATTCAGCACATGCCAATCTGTTTGGAAACATCGAAATCATAGTCAATAAGGAGGATGAAGCGAAAGCGAGAGAAATTTTGAAAGAGGCGGAAATACTTTAAAAGAATTATAAATTATAAATGGTGAATTATGAATGCTCAGCTCACGTGTACAAAGTGAAAACATTTACATTCACACCACTCAAAGCTTCATTATGAAAAAACTCCAGGAAGAAGACGTCCAAAAGGAAGTATTTGATTTGTATGATGATTAAAGAAGATCTTATAAAGTCCATAACCAAAGAATACGCTCCTCTCTCAGAAGCTTGCCAAGCAGAACTATTAGATGGAATCAAAGTCTTGACACCCACAAAAGGCACTACTTTGGTACG
>JALZVN010000415.1 GCA_023299965.1 Saprospiraceae bacterium
CTTTAGTGTACTTTCTTCTTATTTTTGACATAATGATAAATTTAAACAATTATTTAATAGTTTAACTTATCTTAATGTACACTTTAATGAGGAGTTCCACATTCGATCATTTTGACTTATTTAACATTTACAATTTTTACAATTGGAATCTACTAAATGTTATGTTATGTTATGTTATGTTAGACTAATCCAAAATTATATCCAGGTGTATAATTAAATTCAACTCTTTGCTTACGCAAAATTTTTTTTTGCAAAACTTGCACAATATCGACTGGCATCGAACTTGGAAGTTTCTTTTTTTTTGGCAAAAAAAATTTCTGCAAACCTGTAATAAGCATATTTAGTTTTTCATTACTTGTTCTTGCTGATCAATACTTTCGTCATGGATGGCTTGCAGATATCTCATGATAAATGCTTCGTTCAGTGCGAGATCCTCTGCTTTTCCGGTACTTCTTTTGATGATTTCATTCCATCTTTTCCACTGCAGAATAGTGATATTATTTTCGCGTTTATATTTACCTATCTCTCTCGCAATTTTCATTCTATTGCTAAGGAGGTTTAAAAGTTCCTCATCGATATGATCGATTTCTGCTCTTAGATATTCTAATTGGGTCTGATGCGATAAGTGATCTTGAGAATCATCTCTAACTACAAGCTCGGACAACATATCATCTAATCGCGAAGGAGTAATTTGTTGAGCAGCATCACTCCAGGCATCATCTGGGGTAATGTGGGACTCTATCATCAAGCCATCAAAGTCTAGGTTCAGCGCCTTTTGAGAAACGTCTTTCAAGATATCTCTACGTCCACAGATGTGGCTTGGATCACAGATCATCGGGATATTAGGATTCTGCCTTTTGAATTCAATAGCAATCTGCCATTGTGGTCGATTGCGGTAATATTTTTCTCCAAGATTGCTAAATCCACGATGGATGACAGCAATGTTCTCTATGCCTGCTTTTTTGATTCGTTCTACAGATCCTATCCACAGGGCTAAGTCAGGATTGATAGGATTCTTTACCATAACAGGAATATCCACCCCTTTGAGTGAATCTGCAATTTCTTGCACTGCAAATGGATTCACAGTGGTACGTGCACCAATCCAAAGCACATCTATACCAGCTTTTAAACATAATTCGACATGTTTAGCTTTTGCCACCTCTACGGTAACTGGCAGGTTCGTTTGCTGCTTTACCTCTTGCAGCCAAGGTAAACCTTCAGCCCCGACCCCTTCGAAAGAACCTGGACTGGTCCGTGGTTTCCAAATGCCTGCTCTAAGCATATCTACTTTCCCAAGCTTCGACAATTGGGTACAAGTCTCTAATACTTGAGTGCGTGTCTCCGCACTACATGGACCTGCGATAATGAAAGGTTGATCTTTCTTGTGAAATATTCCTTTACTCATAAACTTGTTCTGTAATTAACTGACCATTAAATTTTAATGTTCTTACAATCCGATTGCAAAATAGTTTAACATTTCATACTTCTAAATGCAAGGGACTATTGGGCGCCTCTATTGACCCCATTCATGATGCAAATGTATACATATCATCTCAGTGGTAAGTATCAAATACTCTTGATAATACAAAATATTTTTGGACTAGCGATGAGGAAGGGTGAACCCGTAGGGTGAAGACATCGACCTTTTCGGGAGGTGGCCGAGCGCACAGCGAGCTCTGTATCGTAGCGCCTCCCATTATGATAGGCTATGCCTTTCGCATAGCCTATCATAATGGGAGGAGGCCCCAAATCAAACAAACATCAACAAAAAGTTTAGCGCTTCGAATTCAACTCTATCTGCAATTTGCTGTTATATTAGCGATTGTCAAAGACACGTTATGAAGTATAAAAGTATGCGCGATTGCGCTAAGGATTTAGAGAAAAATGGACACCTCAAGCGGGTTTCTGTAGAGGTTGATGCGAACCTAGAAATGGGGGAAATACATCGTAGAGTCTATGATGCAAAAGGACCTGCATTGCTTTTTGAGAAGGTCAAAGGAAGCCCTTTTCAGGCGATTAGTAATATCTATGGAACGGAGGCTCGAACAGATTTTATCTTTAGAAATACTATCGGTAAAACTAAAAAAGTCATTGAATTAAAAGCGGATCCTACCAATTTTTTGAAAAACCCTTTGTCTTACCTTTCAGCGCCGTTTACGGCCCTGAAAGCGCTACCAAAGAAACAGTGGTTTGGTGCTCCGATAAAATATGCTGAAACGACTATAGATAAGCTGCCACAGGTCGTATCCTGGCCTATGGATGGAGGAGGATTTGTGACCTTGCCACAAGTAATGACTATGCCTCCAAAGTCCAAAAATATAATGGAATCTAACTTGGGAATGTATCGTATCCAGTTGACAGGAAACGACTATAAGGCGAATAAAGAGATCGGGCTGCACTATCAAATCCATAGAGGGATAGGTGTACATCACACGATGTATAATGAACTGGAGGATGAGTTTCATGCTTCTGTATTTGTAGGAGGATTGCCTTCGCATGCTTTTGCTGCTATCATGCCGATGCCTGAAGGATTGAGTGAGTTGACCTTTGCGGGAATGCTTGGCGGCAGACGGTTTAGATATCTGTATGAAGGAGGAAATGTGCTGAGTGCAGATGCGGATTTTTGTATCACTGGAGTGATAAGAAAAAAGGAAAAAAAACCGGAGGGCCCTTTTGGGGATCATCTTGGGTACTACAGCCTGCAACATGATTTTCCAGTAATGGATGTCAAAAAAGTGTACCATAGAAAAGATCCGCTGTGGCACTTCACCATAGTGGGTCGACCTCCACAGGAAGATAGTAGTTTTGGATATTTGATCCACAAACTGGTAAAGCCACTGATGCATCAGGAGTTTCCTGGAGTGAAAGAAATACATGCCGTGGATGCTGCTGGAGTACATCCACTATTACTTGCCATAGGGAGTGAGCGCTATATGCCGTTTAGGGATAAAAAGCCGGAAGAAATCTTGACACAAGCCAATAGAATCATTGGCAGTGGGCAGACTTCTCTAGCTAAGTTTTTGATCATTTCGAATCATGCGGATAATCCTAACCTACACTGTCATGATATTGCAGACTTTTTTACGCATGTGTTGGAAAGGGTGGACTGGAACAGAGATCTGCACTTTCAGACCAATACCACAATGGATACGCTGGACTATTCGGGAACGGATTGGAATGCTGGCAGCAAGGTTGTAATCGCCGCAGTTGGTGAAAAAAGAAGGACTTTGTCAACGGAGATACCAGGTAACTTAAGCCTTCCAAACGGGTTCTCCAAGCCACTCATCGTCGGTCCTGGCATCTTGGCTATAAGTAGCCCTAATTTTGAAAAAGAGACTTACCAATCGGATGTATCGGCTATAGGCGAGGCGCTGAAAAGCATTGATCCTGATAAATACCCGATGGTCATCTTAACGGAAGATAGTGCGTTCCTAAGTGCGGAGTTGAACAACTTTCTGTGGGCGACATTCACGCGAGCGAATCCATCTCATGACATCCATGGAGTGAACTCTTACGTGGAGCATAAACATTGGGGCTGTAGGGGGTCTCTCATCATAGATGCGAGAATAAAGCCGCATCATGCTCCTCCTTTGATTCGAGATGAAGCAATAGCTAATAAAGTGGATATGATGATGCAACCTGGTGGTACATTGGCTCATTTACTTTCATAGAAGCATCTATATTTTTCTTAGTACATTTGGTATCTAATACCATTTGAAATATAAAATGGTATAAAAGTACTAAACACCACTGCTGATGTCATCTACTCCAGGTCGCTCAACGAATGAGCAACTTATCATTTCGTTTTTAAGCATTCGTAAGGCGATTGGAATCTTAGGACTAGTTCTCCCATTTGCCTTATTATTTGGCACCCTTCTTTTGAAAGATTGTGATGAAATCCAGGGAAGTATCAGCGCCTACTACTATACAGACATGCGAAACGTTTTTGTAGGAATACTGTCGGTGGTTGCGTTCTATTTATTTAGCTATAATGGCTATGATCGCAAGGATAGGATACTGAGTGCATTTTGTGGTTTGGCAAGTTTGGGTGTTGCTTTTCTCCCGACTTCTGTGGTACCCCCATTGACTGCTTGTGTAAACGAAGAAGTACCAGATAGTATCATCAGTACCTTTCACTTTATTTCTGCCGCTGGGTTCTTTTTGATTTCTGCCTATGTCTCTATCGTGCAATTTACTAAAGGAAGTCCCTCTCCTACTTCACAAAAATTAAAACGCAATATGGCATATCGATCAGCAGGAGTTGTCATGATTTTTTGCATCGTACTTATAGGCATTTACATTGCTTTGCTAGAGCATAAGTATCCTAACTTGGCAACATTCAAGCCTATATTTTGGCTAGAGACTTTCGCACTTTGGGCTTTTGGAATCTCTTGGCTTATTAAAGGTGAGTTTTTATTGGAAGATAGTTGACGAGAAATAGAAATATCCCATGACAGCTATTAACTTTATAAATCTTTAAAAAAATTAACCACATAAATTTTTAAAAGTATGAGATTACTTGTAAGTATATTTTTATTTAACCTTGTCTGCATATCCAATGTGCTTGTAGCGCAAACTAATGTTGGTGTCGTAATCAATGAATTGATGGCTGATAATGCCTCCGCCGTTATGGATGAAGCTGGAGATTTTGATGACTGGATAGAATTATACAACAATCTAGATGTTCCCATGAATTTGTCTGGTTATGGTCTTTCGGATGATGAATCAGAATTGGGAAAATTTATCATTCCTGATGGTACTACTATCGAAGAAAATGGATACTTGATAATTTGGGCGGATGACGACCAGAAGCAAGGACCGCTTCATGCACAATTCAAACTCTCAGCAGGTGGAGAGGCTCTATTTTTGACTGATCCTGCAAATAATATTATCGATCAAATAGTATTTGAAGAGCAAGTAGAAGATATGTCCTTAGCTAGAGAACCTAATGGTACAGGTCCCTTTGTCATAAAACCGCATAGCTTTAATACTGATAATGATATTGATGTGTCTACGCTATCTGCCATTCCAGTCTCTGTTTCTTTTTTTCCAAATCCAACAAGAGATTTGTTAAGAATTGATCTGGGAGCTATAGCACATGGAAAAAGAATAAGCCTAATCAATCTGGAGGGAAAAGTAGCTATTGAAACAGTAGCTAATAGTTCGATTTTGGATTTAGATATGAGCGCACTTTCTCACGGAAATTATATCCTCCAAATAGAAGGATATCAAGGCACGCTTATTCAAAAAGTGGACTAAGCAAGTTTGGATATTCCAAATAAAAAAGCCCATCTTGCGTATGCAAAATGGGCTTTTTTATTGATGTGGCTAAAAGCAGCTTACTTTATACCATTTGAAGTTCAAAAATGACGCATATATTTTGATAGAAATAATCAACCTGCCTGCGGTAGGTAGGTTAAAAATGCTCCAAATAGCTAAGGCTATTATACAGAGATCTTACATGCTGTCTCCAATTTTCGACAGCTCCCTTCCTATATTAATCACCGAATCAATATTGCTGCGCAGCGGGCGTTCACCTCGACCTTGATCAATTCTATCTAAAATCTTGCACGCCATTTTATACTACAAATAGTATTACATATTAGCTAGCACCGTAAAAGGTGCTCCTTGTAAGGTTCCATCTAGCATTAAATTGCTTTCAGAAACGCTCATATCTAGAGTATCCGATCCGATTTCTATTCTACCACCATTATCTAAAACCTGATAACTAAGGGCTCTTGTAGACGAAGCTCCATCAATGGTTGTTATCGTTTCTTGGTAAGTACCAGATTCGTCTCCATTGGAGTTAAAAGTAAGCATCAAAGCGGAATTGATAGTCCCTAGAGACTCTACTCCTGCTATTACAAACGAGCTTGCATTCCAATCTCCTTGAAGGTTGTCATTTGCAGAGGCATTTGTAGCATCATCCTCACCGCAAGACATAAATAGAGATGCGCAGGATACAATTAAAAGTGCCAAGATAAATTTAGGCGCTAAACGTGAAATCATGTTTAAATTTTTGTGTAAAAAAATGCAAATCTAGCTAATAAACAAGTGAATATCAACTCAATAATGAAACAAAATGGACTTAGTAGGATATTTTTTAATAAGTAAGATGTAGGATATGAATGAATTAAGATGAATATCTTTTATTTTGCCGTTTCATATTTAACTAATTCTCTAGATCATCGTTTGATAGTCTAGAAAATCACGAGCTATTATGGCAAAAAGAAAAAAAGCAGTAAAACCAGTAGAGCAAGAGTTGGTAAACATCAAGGATGTCGGCAAGCATGAGCGGTATAAGGATGTCTATACGGACATTTCACCTGACAGGGTAAAAACGGTCAAGCTTAAGGGGCAAACCATACTCTTAAAGAGTGAAAATGACGTGCACTTGAAAGTGGAATTTCTTACTGAAACCATGGTTCGAGTGAGATACGCCTATCAAGCTCTAGAGGCGGACTTTTCATATGCCATAGATAAGGGATTTAAGTCAAAGAAGCAGACCATAATTGCTAAAGAATTGTCTAATGCGTACCAGTATTTTGGCAAACAAATCAGCTGTAAAATATCTAAAAAGGATATGAGCGTTGCTTTTTATGATCACGAGGATAAACTCATTAATCAGGATGCTGGGGCTTGTACTTTTAGATCGACTATACATAAGGGGTTTATCCATACTGAATTGAAGAAAAAGTCCATCAAAACGGAATCCTTCTTTGGTTTGGGAGATAAATCATGCAGCCTTCAGTTGCGAGGACAAAAAGTGAATAATTGGAATACCGATGCTTTTGCCTACGGGGTAAAAACAGATCCATTATACAAGACGATTCCATTTTACTATGGCCTTAAACAAGGAGTAGGATACGGAATCTTCCATGATAATTCTTTTAGATCTCACTTTGATTTTGACTCCAACAACAAGGGGGAAATAAGCTATATGGCTGAAGGTGGAGAGGTCAACTATTACTTCATGTATGGTCCTGCATTGACTTCTGTGGCTGAACAATACGCTAATTTAACAGGTGTTCCAGAGTTGCCTCCTATGTGGGCTCTTGGCTTTCATCAATGCAGATGGAGCTATTACCCAGAAGATAGATTTATAAAGGTAGCAGAAGAGTTTAGAAAACGAAAAATACCATGTGATTCCATCTATTTGGACATTGATTATATGGATGGTTTTAGATGCTTTACGGTAAACAAGAAGTTTTTCCCAAAACTGAAGAAAGCAATAAAAAACCTAGATAAAAAAGGCTTCGATACAGTGGTTATGATTGATCCAGGTATCAAAGCAGAGAAAGGGTATTTTGTATATGACCAAGGATTAGAAAAAGATTTTTTCTGTAGGCGTACAGATGGAAGGCTAATGGTCGGTCCAGTATGGCCGGACAGCTGTGTATTTCCTGACTTTACGGACAAGAAAGTTCGTCAGTGGTTTGGGGAGTTGTACAAAGAACTATACAATGAAACGGGAGTAAGTGGATTTTGGAATGACATGAATGAACCAGCCGTTTTCAAAGTAAAATCTTGCACCTTCCCAGATGAGGTACTTCATCATTATGAAGGCCACGGAGGTAACCATAGAAAAGCACACAATATCTATGGAATGCAGATGACTAATGCCACTCAGAAAGGACTAAAGAAGCTAAATAAAAAGAAAAGACCTTTTGTATTGACAAGAGCTACTTATAGTGGAGGACAGCGTTATTCGTCTGTATGGACTGGAGATAATATTGCGAATTGGGAGCATTTACAGTTGTCCAACACGCAGGTACAAAGACTAAGTGTTTCTGGGTTCTCTTTTGCAGGATCAGATATTGGAGGCTTTGTAGACCAACCAGATCCAGAGTTAATCACTCGTTGGTTACAATTGGCAGTCTTTCACCCTTTTTATAGAATACATTCCATCGGCAATAGAGAAGATGGTTCTGCGGGAGTAGACGAAGCTATTGAAGAATTGAAAAAGACTGATAGGCTAGATCAAGAGCCATGGGCATTTGGCGAAAAAGCAGAAAAGCTCAATCGTAAGGCAATTGAATTCAGATATCAATTGCTTCCTTACATCTACACTACATTTGAACAGCACATCAGCCATGGTACACCGATGACAAGAAGTATGATTTTTGAAAATCAAACAGTTAAGAAATTTGTCGACGAAGAGCGTGATTTCATGTTTGGTAGAGATCTACTTGTTTCGCCAGTAATCAGGAAAAAGGCTAAAACTCAAACCATAAATTTACCTTCAGGGAATTGGTATGATTTCCATACCTATGAATCTACTGAAAACAAAAGCAAGATCACCATATCATTAGAGGAAGAGCGAATCCCAGTTTACGCAAGAGGAGGCAGTATTATACCTTTTCATCCAGTACGTCAGCACACTAAAGAGAAGTTGACTGAATTGACCTTCAAGATATTTACATCTAACGATATGAATATTGGATATCATTATGAAGATGCTGGAGAAGGATACAAGCATCTCAAGGATAAGTATAAAAAATTGCATTTTGAATTCACTGGCAAAACGAAAGCCTTTGACTGTATCGTGGCCGCTGAAGGTAAATACAAACTGCCTTACAAAAAGTATATCTTCGAGATTATAGGCCTAGAATTTGAGCCCGAGGTATTGGTGATAGATGGTAAAAAATCAAAGTGCAAATATCATCCAGAGACTAAAACTTTAATTGTACAAAGTAGTAAGATGATCACAAAAATGAGGATTAGCTAATAGTGGCTAATCCTGAAAAGCAGGTTTATTTTACTGTAGGGTATCTTTACTGAGCACAAGGTAGTCCCAAGGTTCTAAGTTGAAATTGGGATTACTAGTTAGACTAGTAGTACTGCGGTCAAATACATTATTGTATACACCTTCTAAGCCAATAGTACTCAGTTTTACAGCGTGCTTTTTAGGACTCAGATTGATAACTGTAACAATTGTATCTCCGTCTTTTTCACGGCTATACGCAATTACGTTATCGTTGTTTGTTTCTAAAAATATAGCCTCTCCCCCATCTTGTCCATTGCGTAAGGCTTTATTTGTTTTCTTTATGCCTAATAAGGTTCTATAAAAATCGGTGTAGGCATAATTCTTAAAGCCAATGGTGTCTTTCTTGAAAAACTCAAGTCGACGTTTTAGAGGCTCTTCTTGTCCGCTATAGATTAATAGCATACCATCAAGTGTAGCTGATAAAACGGCAAAAGCTTTATGCCCTTCCCCATATTTTTCGAACTCTGTCCCATCCCAACTGTTTTCATCATGATTAGTGGTAAAGTGGATATGATATCCCTTGGTATACCGCTTTCTATTTTCTTTAATCCACGTTATAATATCACTAGCGTTCTTAGTTCCCGCAGCAATAGCCGTCATAAGATGATGCAACTGCCAACCATAATCCGCTGCAAAACCGGAAACATTTCGTAAATGAGGTGCTTCAGACTCCGCCAACATAAACACTTTTTTGGTTTGCATTAATTCTCTGATACATGTATCCCAAAAATCTGTTGGCACCAAGTAAGCTACATCCATTCTAAAACCGTCTATATCGTATTCTGTCAGCCACCACTTCAACTCTGCGGTTATAGCTTTACGCATTGCCATATTGCTATAGTCAAGATCTGCAACATCCGACCAACCATGCGACTTCCCAGTACTCGAATCTAATGGATCTGTGATTTCTCCTTTATCATTTTTAATATAGTATTCTGGATGTTCCGTAATCCAAACATGGTCCCAGCCAGTATGATTGGGTACAAAATCCAAAATGATTTTCATACCGTTGTTATGAATTTCTTCCACCATCTCCTTAAAATCGGAAAGACTGCCATGCTCTTCCTCATTCACTGCGGTATAATTTTGTATCGCATAATAACTCCCTAATTCTCCTTTTCGATTTTTCTTACTAATAGGATAAATTGGCATAAACCAGAGAATATCTATTCCCATATCCCTAAGTCTCGGTATATGCGGTAAGAATGATTTGAAAGTTGCATCCTTAGTGTATTGCCTTAGATTGACTTCATAAATGGTAGCATCCTTTGCCCATGCTGGAGGAGATAGCAGATCCTTTCCTATTATTTGCTTAGTATTTTTCACGATGTTATTATTTTAGAATCCATGGAGCCGATATAAACAGGACGCCACTCAAGACTTAACACACTTTATGACAAGTGCGCATCATAGATAGATTACTATATAATTATTGATCCGAGGCAAAAACAAAAACCATTTTGATAAAAGTTTAATCTATAAACGGTTCCTCAAAATGGGGCTTAGCAAATATTCTAATTATTTTACTTTGCTGAGTACAAGGTAATCCCACGGTTTTAAATTAAAATTGGTATTACTAGATAGGCTTGTAGTACTACTGCCAAATACATTATTGTATGCACCTTCTAAACCAGCAGTGCTCAGTTCTACGGAGTGCTTTTTAGGACTTAGATTAATAACGGTAACAATTCTATCTCCGTCCTTTTCACGGCTATACGCAACTACACTATCGTTATTTGTTTCCCAAAACGTAGCCTCTCCCCCATCTTGTCCATTGCGTAAAGCTTTATTCGTTTTCTTTATGCCTAATAAGGTTCTATAAAAGTCAGTGTAGGAATAATTCTTAAATCCAATTGGATCCTTCTTAAAGAACTCAAGTCGCCGTTTTAGGGGCTCCTCTTGCCCACTGTAAACTAATGGCATACCATCTAGTGTACTGGATAATATAGCAAATGCCTTATGTCCAGCTCCCATTCTTTCAAACTCAGTACCACTCCAGCTATTTTCATCATGATTAGAGGTAAAGTGGATATGGTATCCTTTTGAATAAGCCTTTCTATTCTTATCAAACCAAGGTTGTATATCACTCGCCATTTTTGTGCCTTCGGCGATTTCATTCATTAAATGGTGAAGCTCCCAGCCATAATCTGCTGCAAATCCAGATACATTTCTCAAGTGATGTATTTCAGACTCAGCCAATAAAAATATCTTCTTGGTTTGCATCAACTCCTTGACACAAGCATCCCAATAATCAGTAGGAACTCCATGTGCGACATCCATTCTAAATCCATCAACATCACATTCTGTAAGCCACCACTTCATTTCAGCCGTCATGGCCTTTCTCATTTCCATATTGCTATAATCCAAATCAGCCACATCAGTCCAATCCCATGATTTACCTGTTGATGGTTCAATGGGGGCAATGATTTCTCCCTTATCGTTTTTGGTGTAATATTCTGGATGTTCCGTAATCCATTCGTGATCCCAACC
>JALZVN010000416.1 GCA_023299965.1 Saprospiraceae bacterium
ACATCTCCTAGATTAAGCTTTATACTGGGCTTGAGACTCACAGCATGCCGATTTAACATCGGTAGGGTCGGGAGTTCGAATCTCTCATCACCCACCATTCTCATCACCCACCATTTAAAAGCCATCATATCATTATAATCGCTTTTTTATGAAATGAATTGTTTTGTAGGTCGTGCATTGAATCTCTTAATTACCCTACCGAGAAACGCATATTTGACAAAAACACCCTTGTTATACCCCTATTTAACTAGAAACCCCCTTTCCAATCAAATACCTCCCCTCCAAAATATTTCGCTCTTCAGCTGCGTTATATATAAAATTTATATATTTATACCGCCTCTGCTTGATAAGATAAGTAGCCCTAATGATTGAGCCGGCGAACCTCATAAAGATTTAGCGCAACTGTCTAGACTGATTCTAGTGAATTGTAACATACTAAGGCACACACATAATAACTAAGGTAGACATGGAATCCCCTATATCTGATTTTGATCAAACATATCATCCTCAACCACAAATGGAAGAAAAGCCAAAGCGCACTTCTATGCTCTTAACGGCAGCTAAATGGCTCCTTGGTTTGCTATTCATTCTTATACTTACCTCTATCGCTATTGGTTATTTTTTTGAGGATAATATCAAAGCAAAACTAATTGAACAGATCAACAATCAGCTTAAAACAGAACTTACAGTTGGTTCTTTTCAACTCTCTTTACTAAAAGGCTTTCCCAAAGTCTCTGCAGAATTTCAAGATGTTGTGCTAAACGGCACCTTCGACAGTACAGCGCCTTTTATTGAAGCTTCTTCCTTGTCCTTTGAGTTATCTGTGATGGATATCATTCGCTCAAAAGTAAATGCACAAACTGTCTTGATCGAAGACGGTACCCTCTCTATTTACATCAATAGCAAAGGTGTACCCAATTATAAAGTCTTTAAGAGTAGCGACAACAAGAAATCTGGTGACTTTAAGATGGGTATAGAACATGCTTCCCTAAAGAACATAGAGATAATCTACACCAATAAAAATACCGACATCACTAGTATGATGAGCCTATTGGACGCAAGTCTAAGTGGAGATTTTTCTGCAGACCTATATGCTTTGCGAGGGAGCGGATCTGCGGAAAGCCATTTTATCGATGTAGACGAGTACAGATTTGTTGCTGGCAATCAGCTAAATTTTGACTTCATTCTCGATATAGACATGACTAAAAATCTATATGCTTTTGAAAAAGGCAACCTGATCATAGACGATAACGAATTTGACATTACGGGAGATATTGAAGCTAATCCAAAGGGATTTATCTATGATTTAAGATCTCACTCTAAAGCCGGAAATTTGGCCTCTGCCTTAACTTTACTACCTTCTCAATACATCGAGTCTTTTAAAGGACTCACAAGTACTGGTACTTTCGCGCTAGATTTTTCTTATAAAGGTCAAAAAACTGCAACTAAAAATCCTGCACTTACTTCAACCTTACTCTTGAAAAATGGAAAAATAACAAGCCCACACTTTGAAGAATCGTTGAAGAACGTTTCGATGCGAGCACGCTTCACCAATGGAAAAGATAAAAATTTAAAAACAAGTCTATTATCCATTTCTAATTTTAAAGGATACTTCAACAAAGAGCTGAGCAAAATGGATCTAGAAGTATCGAACATGGAAGATCCACTTATTAATCTCGACTTGGATGGCGTCATACCTGTGCATTCTATCTATAAATTTTTCAAACAAGATCACATCACTGACGCTAAAGGCTCATTGAAGATTAAAGACTTGAAAGTAAAAGGAAAGCAAAGGTACTTCAGCTCTGTATCTAAAATGTCTAAGGTAAAAGTAGCCGGAGAAATTGAATTTGATGATGCCCAACTGAGTATCAATGACTTTCCATTTAAAGCCAATCGAGGTAGTTTGATCTTAAAAGGTAACCAGGTTTCAGTAAAGGCACTCCAACTAGAAGGAGCAGATAGTGACGCTAAATTCTCTGGAACATTCAAAAATTTTATTCCTGTTCTATTTGCTGATTCTACCAATTCTCAAAACACACATCTGAAATTTAATTCAGAATTAGTATCCAAAAATATGGATTTTGACCAATTGCTAGAAGCATTTACTAGCAAGAAGGAAGGACAAAGTCGAGATGAAGAAAGTACTGGCTGGCATTCCAAATTGAGTGGATTTCTTGATGGATCTTTTCAAGCCGAAATCGCAAATCTTCATTATAATGATGTAGAAGGAGCTGATTTTGAAGGTAGTGTAGATTTTGAAGATGATATCCTTACCATAGACGGAGATGTAGAATCTATGGATGGCTTCATGACCGTCGAAGGCGAACTTCATTTATTGAAGCGTCCAAAACTTATAGCCGAGATAGAAGGAAAAAAAATAAATGTACATAAGTTATTTGACCAAGCCGAAAACTTTGGTCAAGAAGTTATTGGTGCAAAAAATATCAAAGGTCGCATGAATGCCAACATGATCATCAACGCTTACTTTGACGAGCAAGGAACTTTTCTTACTGATGAACTCCACGTGTATGCTGGTCTAGAAATCCAGAATGGCGAACTGATAGACTTCGACATGTTAGACAAATTTGGTAAGTATATCAAGAGAGACGATCTGGATAGAATAAAGTTTACCGTATTAGAAAACTGGTTTGAAATCAAGAAAGGTAAGATTCATATCCCTGTAATGTTCGTGCAGAACAACGCGCTCAATCTGAATGTAAGTGGCAAGCATAGCTTTGACCATGATATCAGCTACAACATACAAACGAATGCCATCCAGGCTATCAAAGATAAAATAGTAAAACACGATAAATCAAGGCGACCAAAAAAGAAGTTGAAGAAAAACATTTTCGATTTGCACTATACTGTTATTGGCAACACCACCGATTTTGACATTAATAGAAATAGAGCCACCGTGCAAAGAAATTTTGAAACTAGTAAAGCCCAAAAAGAACGAATCCGAAAGGTCCTTGAGGACTCCTTCGGAGATTTCGATCTAAGTTCATCGATTACGGAAAACACCATTAAGCCAAAACCAAAAAAGGAAACGCCTAAGTCCGCGCCAGTCGCGGCTAAGGTCAAAAAAGAAGTCATCCAAGCGTCTTTAGATGAAGGCATCCCCGAGTTTGAAGTAGAAGAAGATGACGTAGAGTACATCGAATTTCAAGGTGACGATGGCGACTGACCGTTGCGAAGCAAAAAAAGTCCAGTGGATCAAAATAATGAAGGAACCGAGGTAAATTTACATCCGGCTTACAATACCGATAAACCATTTGAATACACCAAGCTATTCCACCATAATCTTAACAGCTTGTCCTGACCGTTGTGTAGCTAAAAAATCCAGTGGACCTTTTTAGGGAAGGTAACATTGTTAAATTCTTTTTGTATAATTATACAAATATCAATACGCCCAATAATTTTTTCTATTAAGTACCGAATCCGCAGGACTAATATCTACCATTCTTTGACCAGGGTAGAACAAAAAATTTAGCTCATGTGTATCTCGACCCAACTGCACTTCTTTATTGTAACTAAAATGATAATTATCTTCTTCAATTCGCCCTCTTAACCCTAGTTTATTGGCTAGATAATCTGGTTGTTTTCCATAAAGACATCCTTCATGAAATTCTTCGAAATTTTTCTTTTTAATCGGTTTGTCGTTTTTAATTCTTTCATAAAGCCCTTCACAAGCTAAACAGGATATCGTTTTATGTATTGAAACAGAATCAACAACGTGGTCAATCTCAATCAACCTATTATTAGATGCATTGTACTTGAGATTTAACACAAAACGCATTGAATTTTCCTGGCACTCACAAGCGTACCAATAGGTCGGCCCTATACCTATTATACTTTCTAATTCATTTCTTTTTATTCCAAATAGACAACTACTAAATTCCCTCAACAGGTCTGCATCAAATTTACATTCTTCATGCCTCTTTAGCTTAAAACCATCTGCTGGATTCTGAAATGCGCCACATAATTCCATTTGTGGCTTTAAGGTTGAATAAATATATTCATCACATACCTTACAATTTTCTTTATTGTTTGCATAATTCAAGCTTGCTGTTGAAGAACTACAGCAACAAACAATAATTAAAAAACTCAGAAAACTCAAAAATCTAGTCATTGTTCACTAATTTTTTTACCCCAACAACTCTGTTATTGTGTGTAAGTTGAACAAGATAAAGTCCTGATGATAGAAACTCCGTTTCTATTCTCTGATTAATATCTTTGTTCTCATATACAACTTTGCCCATAAGATCGAGTACTCTAATGCCAAAGTTAAATTTGTATAAATTCAAATCTTTAATGCTTACCATAAAAAAATCATTAGATGGATTAGGAAAAACTTCGAAATCTAAATACTGATGATTAGTTATTGAGACATTATTTGTTTGGCAATCAAAACTACCAATATTAAGATCCATCGCAGGATTCGCATTAGTAGGATTGCATGGGGGGCCTGTATTTCCTAATTTAAATGTGTGAACACCACACAGATGATCATCCGATGTTAAAGAACTAATGTTTTCAAAAAAATCATTTGGATACATAATAGAC